>VGYL01000129.1 GCA_016872975.1 Planctomycetota bacterium | reverse complement strand
TGATGCAGCCTGCCTGTGCGGCATTCATCGCGGCCGCCACTTCCTGGACCAACTGGTCGATATCCGTCGCCATCGCTTGCTTCAATTCCTCTGCACTTACCTGTTTACCGTCCATGACTTATTCTCCTTTCCAAAAAGGTTCATAAGTCACTGTAAACAAAGGAGTAACAGGGCGCCAGAAAAAAATCTCACACACGAAGACGACCGCGACAAGGAACGGCTGCTGCGGTCGGTTCTGCAGCGTTTCCGCGATCATCCGGGGCTGCTGTTGTGGAAGAACGTGGATGAGCCCTTCTGGGGCAAGGTCTCGGCGGAATCCATGGTCCGCGCCTACAAGATCATCAAAGAGGTGGACCCCTGCCATCCGGTCGGCCTGACGCAGGCGCCCCGCGGCACGGTCGAAGATCTGCGGCCCTACAATGCGGCCGCGGACCTCCTGCTGCTGGACATCTACCCGGTCGGGTATCCGCCCGGCATGCACTCTCTGGGGTCGAACAAGGAAATCAGCATGGTCGGCGACTACACCCGCTTCATCCGAGAGGTCGCGGAAGGCAAGCCGGTCTGGATGGTCCTGCAGATCGCCTGGAGCGGGGTGGTCAAGCCCGGCAAGACCTTGCGCTTTCCCACGTTCGCGCAGGAACGGTTCATGACCTACCAGGCCCTGATCAACGGCGCGCGGGGCCTGATCTACTTCGGCGGAAGCATCAAACCGGCCATGACCCCCGAGGACGCCAGGCTGGGCTGGAACTGGACCTTCTGGCGCCGCGTCCTGCGCCGCGTGCTCGAAGAAGTCGGCAACCACAGCCCCCTCGCGCCGGCCCTCGTGGCCCCCGACTCCCAGCTCCCGCTCCGGCTCCAAGGCGCCGACGACGTGGAATTCTGTGTGCGCGAAGTCGGCAATGAGATCTACCTGCTCGCCTGCAAACGCGAGGGCCCAACCGTCCAAGTGGAGTTTCGCGGCCTGCCCGCGGAAATCGGCGCAGGGGAGGTCCTGTACGAGTCCCCCCGCCAAGTCCACGCCAAGGAGGGCAAATTCACGGACTGGTTTGCCCCCTTCGATGTCCATGTCTATCGTTTTTGTCGGCCGTAGATCGCCTGGGATTCGATGTCAGCGAGCACATTATCCCCGAAATAGTCGCCAATGCCGGCCCGGTCACCAGATGCACTTGGAGACCCGAGAGAACGCAATTGCCTTTCGCTGGGAATCTGCTATGTTGTGGCCGTCACAGGATGCCGGTCAGGCGGCAATTCGGCTTTTGGCATAGGAGGCACTCATGAGCATGTCACGCATCATCCTGGTCGCAACCGTTACCCTGCTGTTCGTGGATGCTTTGTTCGGGTCGGTCCGCGTGACGCCGGTGCCGCCGACGGCGGGGACGAACGATTTCTACGTCAGCAACGCCCGGCCGCTGGCACCGAATCCACTGATCAAGCTGCCGGTCGGGGCGGTCAAGCCGCAGGGCTGGCTGCGGCGGCAACTGGAGCTGCAGGCCGAAGGGTTCTCGGGCCGCCTGACGGAGATCAGCCAGTTTCTGAGGAAGGACGGCAATGCCTGGCTGGCGGCCGACGGCGAGGGACACAGCCCGTGGGAGGAGATGCCCTACTGGCTCAAGGGCTTCGGTGACACCGGCTACGTCCTCGGGGACCAGCGGATCATCGACGAGGCGAAGGTCTGGATCGAGGGGATTCTGAACAGTCGCAAGCCGGATGGCTGGTTCGGCCCGCTGCCCAACCGCCGGGGTGCCCGGGGCAAGGACGGCAAGCCGGACCTGTGGCCCAACATGATCGCGCTCAACGCCCTCCAATCCTACTACGAATTCACCGGCGACCCGCGCGTCCTGGAGCTGATGCAGGAGTACTTCAAGTGGGAGCTGACGGTGCCGGAGGAGGACTTCCTGCCCCCTTTCTGGCAGCAGCAGCGGGCCAGCGACAACCTCGCCAGTGTCTATTGGCTCTATAACCGCACCGGGCAGGAGTACCTGCTGCAACTGGCCGAGAAGATCCACCGCAACACCGCGGACTGGACGGAGACCGTCGCCAGTTGGCACAACGTCAACATCGCCCAGTGCTTCCGCGCCCCGGCCATTTACTACCAGCAGGCGCGGGACCCGTACTTCCTCCAGGCGACCGAGCGGAACTACAACATGATCTGGGGCGTCTACGGCCAGGTCCCCGGCGGGATGTTCGGCGGCGATGAGAACTGCCGCCGCGGCTACTACGGCCCGCGCCAGGGCATCGAGACCTGCGCGTCCGTCGAGTTCATGCTCTCATGCGAGATGCTCCTGGCGATCACCGGCGATCTGACGTGGGCCGACCGCTGCGAGGACGTGACGTTCAATACCTTCCCGCCTTCCATGACGGCCGACCTCAAGGGCCTGCACTATCTCGTCAGCCCGAACCAGTGCCAGCTCGACAGCCAGAACAAATCGCCCGGCATCCAGAACAGGGGCGAGATGTTCTCGTACAACCCGCACCGCTACCGCTGCTGCCAGCACAACGTCGCGCACGGCTGGCCCTACCTGGCGGAGCACCTGTGGATGGCCACGCCCGACAACGGCCTGGCCGCGGTCTTCTATGCGGCTTCCGAGGTCACCGCCCAGGTCGGCGCCGGCCAACGCGTGACGCTCAAGGCCACGACCCATTACCCCTTCGAAGATACGATTCAATTCGCCGTGACGACCGCCCGGCCCGTGCAGTTCCCGCTGTACCTCCGCGTTCCCGGCTGGTGCGCCGCGCCGGCCCTGCGAATCAACGGCAAGAAGACGCCGGTGTACGCCGAGCCGCGAACGTTCATTGTCATCGACCGTCAGTGGAAGGACGGCGATACCGTCGAGCTGACGCTGCCGATGGAGCTGAGGCTGCGCTACTGGATTCGCAACGGCAACAGCGTCTCGGTCGAGCGTGGCCCGCTGACCTACTCGCTCAAGATCGGCGAGAAGTACACGCGTTACGCCGGCACGGACGAGTGGCCCGCCTTCGAGGTCTACCCGACCACCGCCTGGAACTACGGCCTGGTGATCGACGCCGACAAGCCGCTCGGCGCGCAGTTCGAGGTCCGCCCAAAGAGCTGGCCGAAAGACAACCAGCCCTTCGAAGCCCAGGGCGCTCCGATCGAGATCCGGGCCAAGGCGAAGAAGATCCCGACCTGGCAGCCGGATGCCCTCGGCCTGATCGGCGAGGTGCAGCCCAGCCCGATCCGGTCCCAGGAGCCGGTCGAGACGGTGACCCTGATCCCGATGGGGGCGGCGCGGCTGCGGATCTCGGCGTTTCCCTGGATCGGAGAGAGCCCGAATGCCCGTGAATGGCAACAGTTGCCGGCGCGCCAGGCCCGCCTCGCGGCCCGCGCGTCCCACTGCTGGCACGCCGACACGACCGACGCCCTCAGCGACGGGGAGCTGCCCGCGAACTCGCGCGACGGGAGTATCCGCCGCTTCACGTGGTGGCCGCGCCGGGGCACCCGCGAGTGGGTCGAATATGACTTTCCGAAGCCCCGCCAGGTGAGTCAGGCGGAGGTCTATTGGTACGACGACGCCCCCACCGGCGGCTGCCGCCCGCCACAAGCCTGGAAGCTCCTGTACAAGGATGGCGACAACTGGAAGGACATCCCCAACCCCTCCGCCGCGGGCCTGAAGCCGGATCAGCTCAACAAGATGACGTTCGATCCGGTGCAGACCGCGGGCCTGCGCTTGGAGGTCCAGCTCCAGGAGAGATATTCCGCCGGCATCCTCGAATGGCGGGTGCCGTAGCCCGGCAAGACGCGGCCGCACACACGCAGAGCCGGGGCTCGTGCCGGCCTGGGCCCGTTACGAACAGGACGTGCGGTGCTGAGGTAGAGAATATGGAGTACGAGTTCTTTGTGAAGGAAAACGAGCGAGCATGAACGACCAATCCGCACAACTGCCGTGGGATCAATTGCAGCATTCGAAGGACGGCATTCCCTGGCCGGCTTTGCATGCGTTTGCGGCTGCCGTACCGACAGACCCGGGCGTGGGTCAGCAACTCTTCGAGGTCTATGACTAGGCGTACCGCGAGTCCTCTCACCAACTCACGTACGCGGATTTCTACGTAGCCGCGATCTTCGCCCTGACGGCTCCCAAGCTCGATGAGGAGCGCCGGCGCAAGATTGGGGGATTCCTGATAGAGAAGCTCAGGCCGGCCGCGACGGCGCGGATGTATCTCTGGAGATCCTGTTGGCGGCCGCCGGCACGATGGGGCCTGCCATCGTTCCGGCCGTCCTCGACGCAATTGCCGACGAGCCGGACACTCACGGAGCTTGGATCTTCCTGTGGGGCCTGACGAAGCTCGCGGCCCGGAGCGAGGACGAGGCTCTGCGGGGCCGGGTGATCCGGGCCTGCATCGACCTGCTGGAGAAAGTCGAACGCGGGGAGGCCGACCCCGGCGAAGGTATGAACGCGGCGTGGACGCTCGCTTTGTTTCAGCACCCCGAGCACGAGGCCTTGTTGCAGCGGTTGGTGGAAAAGCCCATGGCCCGCTGGTGGAGCGCCGACTATCGGGGGGCCTTGGAACTCCTGCAGGGCCATCCGGAGCACGCGCTCCCACCGGAACTCTGGGAGCAGCCGGTCGAAGAGTGGCTGACCTCCCGCTGCCGGATGGTCGAGAAGGCCGCGGCGGAGGCCGCTCAGCCCACCCCGCCGCCCGAGGAAGACCCCGATGAGAGGTTCGCCAGGACCCTGGCGAACGACTTCATACGTTCTCCCGTCGCCGTGGGGCTGCCGCGCGAGCTCCTTCAGGATGCGTCCACGATCGTCTACTACCTCGCGCGTCTCTCACGCGAGCACCTCCGCACGCATCCGCGTGATTGGAACGAGGCCGTCTTGCACGACCTCCTGCTGGTTCTGGTGCCGCACGAGGCCCCGCTGGACCGGGAACAGCTTGAGAAGACCGCCCCTATCACCCAGGCGTTTCTATACTGGCTCCAGACCCAGAACATTTTGGCCGAGACCGATGCGCTAATGGCGAAGGTCCGCCAGTGGAGCGATCGGATCGTCGTCCAGGGCTCCGACCGCCGGAATTGGGGTTCGCGCAAGACTCTCGTGATGGAAACCGCAGAAGCCGGCCCGGAGGCGATAATAGAAAAGATGATCGAGCTTCTGACCCGCCAAGCCGACGCGGCGATGGAGGGCCCGCCCGGGCGGCCGAAGCCGGCGTGGCGCGAGCCGGCTATTCCGATCGGCGAGCATTCCGCCAAGCCCGCCCGCAACGCCCCCTGCCCCTGCGGCAGCGGGAGAAAGTACAAGAAACGCCACGGCCGCCCCGAGGCCGAACAGACAACCAGCCGCTGAGGCAGCGGAAGCACCACACCGCGCAGGCGGAGAGATCGATTCCAAATCCCAAAGCCGCCCCGGGGGCGGAAGCACCAAATCCCAAATCCCAAACAAATCCCCATGACCAAGACGCCTGCCGGCCGGCCGGCAGGCCGAGCCAACTGATCAGTCGGATCGGACAGATCGGACGGATCTTGGGATTTGTTTGAGATTTGGAGCTTGGTGCTTGGAATCTCCTTGAGTCAGAATCACGAAGAAAGAACGAAGCGGTAACAAAGTGGTAACACGGCAGGAGTTACCATCTACTTATGAAGATCGAGCGCGAACCCTGATTTGGAAGGAGTGCAAGCCATGAGAGGAACAAGTAAAAAGGAAAAAGGGAAAAGGCAAAAGAGGAGAGGGGGTTCCATTTCGCCGTTTTCTTCGTTTCTTCTACCTCTTGCCTTTTGCCTTTTGCCCTGCTTGCTGTCTGGCTCCGCGCACGCGAAGTCGGCGGCGGAGTTGTTGCGCGAGGGCCTGTACGCCGAGGAGGTCGAAGGCAACCTCGAGGCGGCCATCGGGATCTATCAGCAGATCATCCTCGACACAGCCGCGCCGCGGAATCTCGTGGCGCAAGCCCTGTACCGCCAAGGCATGAGCTTCCTGAAGAAGAGGGA
The DNA here is from genome assembly GCA_016872975.1 of Planctomycetota bacterium. GTDB lineage: Bacteria > Planctomycetota > Phycisphaerae > Sedimentisphaerales > Anaerobacaceae > PLanc-01. The sequence continues at coordinate 5,919 of VGYL01000129.1, read as the reverse complement.
TGAGGCCCGGGCGCGCGAAGTACTCCAGAGACTGGTGAAGGACTATCAGGATCAGACGCAAGTCGTCGCCAAGGCCCGGCCCCTGCTGGAGGAGCTGGGCAACGCCGACCCGGCTTCGCTCATGCCGCCGGAGACGCTTGTGTATGTTGAGATCGGCAGCCCCGGCCGCCAACTGGCGACCATTCTGAACATGCTCAAGGGAACGCCCTTGGAGAACCCGCTCAATCTCATCAATAGAAAAGACGGTCCGCAGGGCGCCGGCGGAGGCGCCCGTGCGGCCGGCGGCAAGGACCCCATGCAGGTGCTCAGCAGTCTTCTCAATCCCGCCATGCAGGCGGAGCTCGAGAAGATCCGCGGCATCGGTGTCGGTATCCAGGATATCCGCGGAAAGAACCCCTCGGCGCTCATCGTGGTATACCCCGGCAAGAGCGACGCCCTGCGGGGCCTGCTCCAGATGGCGGCGAGCGTGTTGGGCAGTGCGGCGGCCCCCATCGCAGGCATGCAATCGGTGGTGTTCGGCGACGGGGGAGCGGCCGCGTTCGACGAGACGGTCGTCATCCTGGCCACGCCTTCGGCGCAAGCGAGAGACCTGCTCCAGTGGTCGGTTCGGCAATACAAGGCCCAGGCCGGCCAGCCCTCGCTGGCCTCCGCCAACCAGTCCTTCGCCCGGATCAGCAAACAGGCCCGCCAGCGGAATGCCCTGACCTTATGGGTCAACGTCGATGCGGCCCACGCCCGGCTCCGCGCCGTGCTGCCGCCGGACCAGATTCCGCCCCAGATGCACCGAGCCGACCTCATGCTCGATCTCCAGAACATCGACGATCTGATCGTGACCTTGTCGTTGCGCGAGACCGGGGCGGCCCTGGAGGCGAACATCGGCTTCAAGCCGGGATACCAATCGATGGCCTACAGCCTGATCCACACGCCCAATCTGAACCGGGCCCAACTCCGCGTCATTCCCGCCGAGGCCGTGGCGTTGGCCAGTCTCACGTTGGGTGATATCGGGACGCCGCTGGCACACGCCGTCCGCGACAAGATCCGCGGCGAAACCGGGCTGGACCTCGGACCGGAGATCTTCGGCAACGTCGAGCAGGTCTCGTTGTTCCTGGTGCCGCCGAAGGAGTCCGTGCTGCCGCAGGGTCCCCAGGTCCCGCCGATCGTGCGGTCGATCGGCCTGGCGATCACCAGCCGCGACACGGAAAAGACGCACAAACTGGTGATGACCCTGCTGCAAATGGCCAAGCTGGCGGCGTCTGAGACACAACAGCCCCCCACGGAGACCGGGCGGTACGAAATCGCCCTGGCCCACGGCATGAAGCTCTTCGGCTACACGCACGAGGCGAACCGGACGATGGTCCTGTCGCTCAATTCACAACTGGTCGAGCAGTCCGTCACCGCCACGCGGCAGGAGACCTCCGTCCTCACCGGCGGCCCCTTGCAGGATGCCCTGACGACCCTGTCGCCCACCACCAGCAAGCTCGTCCTGGTCAACGTCGGCGCGGCCCTGCAACTGGCGGCCGAGAACATCCAGCTCCCGTCGCCCGAGGCCGCCCGGCAGGCGAAACAACTGCTGCAGGAGTTGAGCCAAGCCGCGCAGAAGACCACGATTCGCCTGCTGACGAGCGAGGCCGCCGACAGCTTCGGCGTCCGCCTGAGCCTCAGCGACCTGCCGCCGCTCCAGCAGCTCCTCGGGCCGATCACCCAGTTGTCGCGGATGGTGTCCGAGGCCAAGGCCCAGATGGGTCAGGCGAAAGCGCAGGCCCCTGTGCCCATCAGCATTCTGCCCGCGGACCGCCCGCCGGTGGTGGATGGGCAGGTGGACGAGGTCTGGAAGGGCGTGGCCGCGCAGATCCTGGGCCACGTTGTTTACGCCCCGATCTCGTCCGAAGCGGATCTGGCGGCCCGTTTCAAGACGATCTACGACGACGAGGCCTTGTACTTCCTCGTGGAGGTGACCGACGACCGCCTGGTGAGCGATTCGGCCGAGTACTGGCTGGACGACGGCGTCGAGATCTTCATCGCCGCGGACAACAACAAGGCCGACGTCTACAGCGACAGGGACTATCAGTTCCACTTCGACTGGGACAGCACCGCCCCCGCGTTCGGCGAGTCGCGCCACAACCAGACCAACGGCGTCCAGTACGCCTTCGCCCGCACCGACACGGGCTACCGCCTGGAGGCCAAGCTGCCCTGGGCCACGCTGGGGACGAGGCCCGCCGTGGGCAAGAAGATCGGGCTCGACGTGCACGTCAACGACGACGACGACGGCGGCGACCGGGACACCAAGATCATGTGGTTCGGCCGGCGCGACATCGCCTGGCAGCAGCCCAGCGCCTTCGGCACCGGCGAGCTGGCAGGTCTGGTCGCCTGGTGGAAGTTGGACGAGCAGGCAGGGCGAACCGCGGCCGACAGTTCCGGCCAGGGCCACAACGCAACCGTACAGGGCAATCCTGACTGGCAGCCCGCCGCGGGCAGACTCGGCGGGGCCATCGCCCTCGGCGGGGACGGCGATTTCCTCGACGTTGCCGCCGGTGCGGCGTTCGATTGCAGCGCGGGCGTGACCGTCGCCGCGTGGATCCGGGTGAACGCCTTCGACAGGCCCTGGCAGGCCATCGTCACCAAGGGCGACAACACCTACAGGATTCAAAGAAACAATGAAACCAACACGCTCGAATTCGCCTGCACCGGTCTGGTCATCCCCGGGGGCAACCCCTATGGCAGCCTGTTCGGTTCCACCCCGATCGGCCGCAACCAATGGCACCACGTCGCCGGCGTGTACGACGGGAAAAGGATGTACCTCTACGTGGACGGCACCCTGGACGCTTCGCAGGAGGCATGGGGGGCCATCAACACGAACGACACCCCGGTGCAGATCGGTGCGAACACCCAGATGCAGGATCGGTTCTGGAACGGCCTGCTCGACGACGTTCGCATCTACAACTACGGCTTGTCCGAAGCCCAGATCCGCCGGCTCTATCAAGAAGCGAAATAGCCTCTACTCATGATGGGAACTGTGGGAGGCCGGCGCGGAGCCGGCCTCTCGCATTTCCAAGCCACGCAGGATATGATAGTGGCGTGCCGGCAGGTAGGGTGGGGCTGGCCCCACCGCCTCCTCCGGCGGCAAATTCACGGTGGGGCAAGCCCCACCCTACATACTGTATAACGTGACGCACGATGAAGCTCTTTCATTCTCATCCCGGTTTCGGGCAGTTTCGCTGGGTCGTCCTGCTGCTGACGGTGGCGGTGGTCCTGCCCACGGCCGGTCTCTTGTGGTTCATGAGTCACGTGGTTCGCAACGAGCGTCTGGTCGTCCGGCAGAAGCTCACGCTGTTCTACAAAGGGCGGCTGGCCGAGGCCGTCGAGCGGGCCAATGCGAAGTGGACCGACTCTTGCCGGCACTTGCAGATCAGGCCCTCGGTTCATCCCTATCGACAGTTGGTCGCCGCGGTAAGCCAGGAGGGCTATGCCGCCCTGCTGGTCTATGATGCCGCCGGGCAGCGGCTGTATCCCGCCATCTCGACCGACGCCGAGGACCTGGCCCGCCCGTCGGAGGCCTTTGCCGATGCCTGGGAGATGGAGTCCATCACCCAGCAGTACGAGCAGGCGGTGCAGCGCTACGAGGAGTACGCCCGGATCAGCGATAGTTACGGGCGTCTGGCTGCCTATATCGGCAAGAGCCGTTCGCTCGCCAAGCTCGGCCGGCTCGACGAGGCCATCACCGAATGCCGGTTGCGGGTGGCGTTCAGCCCCCTGGCCGAGACGGGCGATGCCCGTTGCCTGGCCCTGATCGCCAATGCCCGGCTGCTGCTGCTGAGCTGGATGCAGGGCAATCCCGCGTATCTGTCGCTCTACGAAGAGACCTACCGCAGACTGGTCGCCATGCTCTACAGCGCCAACAGCGCGGGCTTTGCTCTGCCCGCCGACCAGAACCTGTTCATTGCCCGCAAAGTCCTGGAACTCGGGCAACAGAATGGTCTGTTGGACAAGAACGCCGATCCCTTTCGCAGCGCCACGCTCCAGAAGCTGATCGAGGCGGAAGAACAATCCATCCGCCTGGCCGAGTGGCTCCGCACGGCGGACGCGTTTCGCAACTGGGAGCCGGACAAACTGCAGGAGTTCGGGCCCGGGGGCGACAGGGGCGACAGGGACAGAAGATGGAAGATGGAGGATAGGAATCCGAAGGGAGAAGGCAAAGGACAGAGGACAGAGGACGGAGAACAGAGGACAGAAAACGGGGCATCGTCCGCCGTCCTCCGTCCTGCGTCCTCGGAGCCCCCTCCTCCGCCCTCGGAAACGCGTCCGCCCTTCTCCGGGCCCCGTCCCCCGCCGCCCTCCCGGCGCGACGCATCCCGCGGCGCACCACCCGCGCCCCCCATGCCCTTGGCGCCGCTGCCGCGCGCCGCCGGGGCGGAGGGCCGCTTCTACGGCATCCTCCACAAGACCGCGCAGGGGACGTGTGCGGCTTTCCTGTCCGGCGCCCAGATCGCGGCAACCCTGGTGGATGCCCTGGGCGATCTGGCGGACTCCAATATCGATTATCGCATCCTCGACGGGACCGGTCGCGTGCTGGCGGGCAGCGACGAGACCGAGCGCGAGCCTGCCGTGGTCGGGCCTATCGGCGCACGGTTCCCCGACTGGTCGATCCAGTTGTTCTTCAAAGATACCGATGTTTTCAAGCGGGCCGCCGACCAGCAGATCGCCGTCTACACCTGGACGGGCGTGCTCTTCATCGTTCTGATCCTCGCTTCGGGCACCGTGGCCACCCGCAGCCTCGGCCATCAGGTCAAGCTCAACCGGCTCAAGAACGACTTCATCGCGACCGTCACGCACGAGCTCAAGACCCCCCTGGCTTCCATGCGCGTCCTCGTCGATACGCTGCTCGAAGGCAACTACCGCGATCAGAACCAGGTCACCGAGTACCTGCAGCTCGTCGCCCGCGAGAACGAGCGGCTGAGCCGGCTGATCGACAACTTCCTGACCTTCTCGCGGATGGAGCGGAACAAGCAGGCCTTCCAGATGCGATCCGTCAGCCCGATCAGCATCGCCCGCACGGCGGCCCAAGCGGTCAAGACCAAGTTCGGCCGGGGCCACTGCTGCTTCGAGCTGGTCGCACCCGACGAATTGTGCGACATCGAGGCCGACCACGATGCCATGGTCACGGTCCTGGTCAACCTGCTGGACAACGCCTACAAGTACTCGCATGAGGACAAGCAGATCAAGCTGACCGTCGCGGGCGACGAGCGCTCGATCCGCTTCAGCGTCTCCGACAACGGCCTGGGCATCCCCCGGCGGGCCCTCAAGAAGATCTTCCGGCGCTTCTACCAGGTGGACCGCAGCCTCTCCCGCCGGACCGAAGGCTGCGGCCTGGGCCTGAGCATCGCCAAGTTCATCGTCGACGCCCACGGCGGCGCCATCGCCGTCGAGAGCAAACCCGGCCAGGGCAGCACGTTCACCGTCACTCTCCCCACCGCCTCGGGCCCGTGATCGGCGCGCCGCTGTGCGAAATCCGCAAGCGGTCCCGGCCCTCACCTGCCCGTATCTACGGAGAATGGCTCGGAGCGCCGATGGGCTTGTTCGCCCGCCCAGATCCGGTAGGCCAGGAGGTTGAGGCCCTGGTCGAGGTGGGTCACCGACGTGTGGTACACGGGACCGTCGAGGTACTCGGCTCCGGTGACATCGACCAGCCGGATCTCATCGAGCCACACGCCCCGGTCGGCATAGAACGTTCCGGGGACATACTCGAAGCGGATCAGAAGATTCCGTCCCGCGAAAGCGGCCAGGGGGATGCGGATATCCGTCCATTTCTCGCGAATCGTGCCGGTCACCGACCACACCGCGGTGAAGCTGCCTCCGCCGTTGGTCGAAACCGACACGGAGAGGCCGTCCTTCGCCAAGCCGTACCTGGTCTTGAAAGTCAGT
>VGYL01000128.1 GCA_016872975.1 Planctomycetota bacterium | reverse complement strand
TCCTTACTTCATAAGAGACATCGCAGGGACGGGGCCCATGATACCGACACCGGCGGGCGATTCAAGTAGCTTACCGGGTTGCCGGACAATTGGGGGCGGGGGAATAGGCGATCACCCCGAGAACCGGGCCGAGACCTTGGCGTGCGAGATCGTGGTGGAGTGAGCACTCATCGTGGCGCGGTGGCGCGGCTCGTTTCCGTTTGTAGTGACGCCGTGAGGCGTTATCTTCCATATGCTCTTACGAGCACACTACAAACGAGCTTCGCAACCGTTTGCCGTCCTCCGATCAGCCCAGCCCCAGGGCCTTGAGCTGCTCGGTGATGCTGCGGTAGGTGTTGGCCATGAATTGGCACAGGACGATCGTCAGGCCGATCACGGCCAGCGTGATCAGGAGCTTGGTGATCCCTTTGAAGCGGGGGTTCAGCCACACCAGCGGCAACGCCAGCGGGCCCAAACACAGCAGGGCGAGCAGGAGGGTGGAGCCGGATTGATACCACTTCGGCCGTGGCTGGGCCGGGACCTCGTGCGGTGCGCCCCGGGAGACCCGGGCCGGCACGTCGCAGAAGAACTCGCCGCAATAGCGGCACTTGATGGCCTGGGCCTGGATCTGCTCCGCGCAGAACGGGCACCGCTTGGTCCCGGCCGCCTGATTCTCCTGTTCCACCAACGTGCTTTCCATGAGCCGGTCTCCTCCTGCAATTGATGATTTACTATTGTCGATTGACTATTGTCGGCGGGATCGGGGCGGAGATTGACAAGATTCGGCACAACCTTTCGCCGGGGGCCGTTCCGGTGCCGGGCGGGCGGATATTATCGGGGCTGGTGGCAGCGGTAGGGTGGGGCTTGCCCCACCATGGTTCGCGCGATAAACGGAATCGGTGGGGCAAGCCCCACCCTACGGGCTGCCAACCGTCAACTGTCAACCGACCACTGCCCTTTACGGCTGCTCGTTCATCTGCTCGATGGTCTGCTGGACGCGGGCGGTGGTCCATTCCGCCGGGCGGTCGCCCTGGAGATTCGCCTCCATCTGCGCGGCGGTGGGCGTCTTCGTGGCGACACCCTCGGGGGGGACCTCGACCCCGGCGAGCCAGCACAGGGCGTTGAGCATCAGCTTGCGGAAGTCGTTCTGGGCGTAGACCCAGTGGGTGTGCCCGCCGGTGCAGCCGAAGCCGCGCCCGCCGCCGGGGCGCTCGTAGGCCCAGGCGACGTGCTCGAGCTGCCCCAGCCGGGCGCGGACCGTGGGGTTGCCGCTGTGCGGGCCGTCGTTGCCTTTGCGCGTGCTGTCGGGCGGCACCGCGGTCAGGATCGGCGTTACGCCGGTCATATTCTCCACGAACCGCATGTGGTAGTACCATTCATCGCGGACCCGAAACGGCTTGACGCCGCACGTGATCGGGTGCTCGGGCAGGGTCTTGAACTCGGCCGGCCAGAAGGGATTTACCGACCAGTGCTGCTCGTAATAGCCGCCGATCCAGTCGAGCAGGTACGGCCCGAACTCCTTGCCCGGGTCCAGGGCGTAGTGGAGAAAGGCGATCCCGACGCCCTTCTTCGCAAGCTCGTCGAGGGCCTTCCAGTTGGAGTGCCGGCCGAGCAGGCCATTGCCGTCACAGGCGATGACGATTGCCGCGGCACCGTCGAGGACCTTGAGATCTTTGGGCCAGCCATCCTCCAGGACCACCGCCTCAATCGCCGGCATGGTCTCGTTGAGGATGGAAGCCAGCAGCTTGCAGTCGGCGGTGTAGGCGTGCCCGGTCCAGCCGTGGCTCTGCCGGCCGGGGAGCAGAACGATCTTCTTCCTGGCCGCCGCCTCCGCCGCACGCACCTGGGCGGGAACCCCGCAAGCCAGACCGCAGAACACCGCCGCGACTACGGCACCGCAGCGCCAATGATTGAACACGTCCATCACGGTGATCACCTCCTGCAAAGCTCGTCGAACGTCCGTCGGTCACGCGGCACGTTCGTAGTGTGCCCATGCCGCGAAACGCCTCACGGCGTCACGCCTAACATGTCGCCGCGAAGGTACCACGGAACGCTTAATCCCGCAAGTCCCGGGACTATCGAGTAGAGATTGCTTCGTCGCTGAAGCTCCTCGCAATGACATACGTGGGCGCCGTATGTCATTGCGAGCGAGACTCGCCGAGCGCGGCAATCATGTCATTGCGAGGAGCGCAGCGACGAAGCAATCTCACCCATAGTCGTGGTCCTTGTGAAACGCGGTACCAGCTTGTGGGGCGCAGCCGTTCGGAGTTCCGCGGTTACGCGGGTTGAAACGGTTCTGCCTTCCACGTCGCCGAATTTGTGGTTGCCCGATGCGGCGCCGGCGAGTGGGGCCTTGCGCGAGAAAGGACCGGCAATGGCCTCTTCCGTGGCGAGGGCATCTTGCCCTTGCGTGTCGCGGGCATCCTGCCCGCGTTTCGGGGGCCGGAAGGGCTTCCTGAGGCAAGATCAAGGCCAGGATGGCCTCGTGACGCAAGGGCAAGATGCCCTCGCCACTTGGGAACCTATCGCGCCGGCGGCGGCTTTACGGGTTCTGCCTTCGGCCTTGCTGTCACCGGGCAAATCGGTAGGATGGTGCAGGTCGTGGCTCCGCCGGGGCGGAGCCGGGCACGCCGCACAGGATGATGGTCACTGTGAAAGGATGGCACGCATGAAAACACCTCTTCTGCTCACCGCGGTTCTGCTACTCGTCAATGCCGTCCAAGTCGGGGCAGGCTCTACGGCTGGGCCCGCGCCCGGCGCCGCGTTCGATATCGCGCCGTTTGGCTACGCCATCGCGTACGGCGACGGCAAGGCCCACGGTCCCCGCTGGGCCGAGCCGCGCAAGGTCCGGCGGGTGGTCGTGGAGTTCGAGGACAAGGCGGCACTGCCCGAGCCGGGGCAACTGCGCCTGGAGTACTGGCACCGTGTCTGGGACGGCCGGGCCGATCCCCTGCTCGTCGAGCGGGGGGCCGGCGGCGTCGGCTGGGACGCGATGGACGACTGGACCAACGGCCGCTGGATCGCTGCAAAGAGCCAGGTGCAGCGGACCGGCAATACGTACGAGTTCACCTTCGCTCCCACCTCCGCGGACGAGATTCCCAAGCTCAAGAGCGAGGGGGTGACCTACCGCAAGACGCTCGCGGTACGTATCGCGGCCGACAGCACCCTGCCGGCCCCGTCGCGGTTTCGGGTGTACACGGATGCCGTCTGCAAGACGCTGCGAGTTCGCATTCAGTTTGGCACGCCCCGCGAGGCCCGACCGTGGCGAGGGCGTCCCGCCCTTGAGAGTGCCGCGGGCGTTTCGCCCTCGGATCGCGGGCAGGATGCCCGCGCCACACAAGGGCAAGATGCCCTCGCCACGAGAGGACAAGGGCAGGATGCCCGTGCCACGGCGGGGGACCCGCCCGAAAGCGGACGGCTGGAGGTGTTCAATGGGGCCGTGATCGGCGTACGGCCGCTCCAGGAGGGTTCGGCGGTGGTTGACCCGGATGGCGGGTGGACCCTGGACAAATTCGGCGCGGGCGGGATCGAGGCCGATCTGGTGATGGCCGTCGACCCGATCGACGGCCGTTACGACCGCACGATCGTCACCGTGCGGTCGAGCACGCGGCCGTTCTCCTTCGCGGCCGACGAAGTGGCAGGGGGCGATCGCATTCTCGTGGACGATCTGGGCGTCCTGGTGACGAACGCCGAAGACACGATCGCTCTGGAAGCCTATCGCACGGCCCTGCGCCGCGAGTTCGCCGGCCGGACGGTGTACGACCGTGTCGCCGCGGCGGAGGAACAGACGCTGAGCCGGGCCTGGAACGATATGCCGCTCAAGCACCCGTTGTACTTCGTCCACGGCCTGCCCGGCAACCGCAACACGATGCGTCAGAACCCCAACGGCGAGATCGAAGTCACCGCTTCCAAACGCTGGTTCGCGGTCCAGCGCAGCCCGCGCGACAGCGACCGCAAGCTCTGGACCGGCGAGCGGCTGCGGATCTCGTGCGGCTTCCCGCCCGACGAAACCCGCGGCGGCCGGGCGCTGGAGGAAGGCTACCTGCCGGTGCTGCGGACGTGGTGGCAGGAGGGGCCGTTGTACTACGAGCAGAAGACGGTCCTCACGGCGGCCGGGGACCTGAGCCGGGTGGCCCTGGACACGCCGACCGTCCTGGTGATGCAAGTCCGGGTCGTGAACGTCTCGGATGCCGAGGAGGCCATGGCGGTGCTGCGCTTCGGCGCGCAGGCCCGCGAAAGCGAGAAGTTCGCTCTCAGGCAGGACCAGGTGCTGGCCGTGACGGAGCAGGGTGAGCGGCTGCGCTTTCTCGTGCAGGGCGACGAGCTCCGGCAGGAGGGGGACTCCATCGCCTGGACCGCGCGCCTGAGGCCGGGCCAAAGTGTGCTGCTGCACGTCGCGATCCCGTCCATCACGCTGGCGAGTCAAGAGGAGATCGAGTCCGTCCGGTCGCTGCGGTTTGAGGCCGAGGCGCAACGGGTCTGTGCCCTCTGGCGCGACGTGACGGCGCAGGGAACGCAGATCCAGACCCCCGAGCCGTGGCTCAACGATTTCTACAAGGCCCACGTCCGCCATCTGCTGGTCAACTGCTTCCAGGAACTCGACACGGACTACCTCCACGCCCACGTGGGCACGTTCAGCTACGGCGTCTATCCGAACGAGTCGGTCATGATGATCAGCGACCTCGACCGCCGCGGCTACCACGACCATGCCCGGCGCAACTACGACGCCTTTCTGCACTACCAGGGCACGGTCGGCATGCCCGGCAATTTCCGGAGCCGCGAAGGCCAGTTCTACGGCGCCGGCGGCCACGAGACCGGCGGCTACAACAAGAGCCACGGCTACGTCCTGTGGGGCATGGCCGAGCACTGGCGCTACACGCGCGACCGTGCCTGGATGGCCCGGGCCGCCCCGGGCCTCGTGAAGGCGTGCGAGTGGGTGGTCCGCGAGCGTAAGGGCACGATGGCCACGCGCCGTCCCGTAGGGGCGACGCATGCGTCGCCCGTACCGGAATATGGTTGGCTGCCCGCCGGCTCTTTGGAAGATGTGACGGACTACTGGCACTGGCTGGCGACGAACAGCGCCACCGCGTGGGGTTTTCAGGCACTGGCCGATGCCCTGGTCGATTTCGGACATCCCGAAGGCCGGCGCTTGCAGCAGGAGGCCCGGGCGTACTGCCGCGATTTCATGCACGGCGTCACCGAGTCGCGGATTCTCTGCCCGGTGGTCAGACTGCGGGATGGGACCTACGTCCCCAAGATCCCTTCGCGGCTCTACGAACGCGGACGGGCCCACGGCTGGCTCCGCGAGACGCTGGAAGGGTCGCTCTTTCTGCCCGCCTACGGCCTGCTGGCCCCCACGGCCCCCGAGACCCGCTGGATTCTCCAGGACTACGAGGACAACCTCTACATCTCGGACCGCTACGGCTACGCGATCCCGACCTTCGACGCGTTCTGGTTCTCGCGGGGCGGGTTCTCCATGCAGTCCAACCTGCTCGACGGCCCGCTGCCGTACCTGTGGCGCGACGACATCAAGCACTACCTCCGCGCCTATTTCAACAGCTTCGCCTCCGCCTTCTACCCCGAGGTCCGCATGTGCAACGAGCATTGCCTGCCGGAGCTGGGCCACCCGCGCGGCGACCATTTCAAGACCTCCGACGAGGCCCAGTCCACCTACTGGCTCCGCCTGATGTTCGTCAATGAGCAGGGCGACGACCTGTACCTCGGCCAGGCCCTCCCGCGTTACTGGCTCGCGCACGGCAGCAAGGCCGGCATCCAGCGCGCCGCCACGCACTTCGGCCCCCTGTCTCTGGAATACGACTCCCAGGCCGCGGCCGGGACGATCAAGGTCGTTCTCGATCCACCCACCCGCAACCCGCCGCGAACGATCCACCTCCGCATCCGCCACCCGCAGGCCAAGCCGCTGGCGAGTGTCCTCGTGAACGGTCGGCCGCACAACGAATTCGACCGCGACAAGGAGTGGATCATCCTGCCCGGCACGAGCCAGGACCGCCAGGAGATCGTGGGGTTCTACCAGTAGGGTGTGCTGTGCACACCTTCTGCACTGTTGATAGCATCTGGCAAAAAAATCTGACGCCAACCGAATTTTTGGTTGACAACGCATAGTATGCATAACATAATAAGCGAAGCATAATACGAAAATCCAGTTGCACAGGAGATCGCCATGAAATTCGAAAGTCAGTTGCTCAAAGGAGTGGCGCCCGTGGTGGTGCTGGAAATCCTGGCGCGGGGGCCGATGTACGGGTATGAGCTGAGCCAGGCGATCGAGCAACGCAGCGGCGAGATCCTCACGCTGGGCAAAGGGACGCTGTATCCCCTGCTCTACAACCTGGAGGCCAAGAAGCTCGTCCAGGCCAAGTGGGAGACGACCGACTCCGGCCGGCACCGCCGCTACTATTCGATCACCGGCCGGGGCAAGGAAGACCTGGCCCGCCAAAAGACCCAGCTTCAGGACCTGGCCAAAGGTCTGGACCTGCTCTTCGGCGGTGCCCTGAAAGCGGCACTCTGAGAGGACAAGCATATGGTCCCTGTCCGGCGAGAGACCTTTGCCTCTCTGCCGACACTCTGAGAGCCGATCCGATCGGGATCGGCGGAGGCAGCGAACATGGAGAACAAGCCAAGGGAGAACCGGGCGGATGACCTGCCTGCGAATGCGACCGAGTTCATCCGGCAGGTGGTTCGCGAGATGCGGTATCGGCGGAAGGCACGGCGGGACGTGGAGATGGAGCTGACGGCGCACTTCGAGGATGAGCTGCGCGACTGTCCGGATCCCCAGGAGCGACAGAAGAGGGCACAGCGGCTCGTCGAGCAGTTCGGCGATGTCCAATTGCTGGCGGTATTGTGCCGGCGGGCGAAGAAGCGGTGCCGGCCCCTGTGGGCCTCGGCCGTGGTGCGCACGGGCCAGGGGCTGGGCGTGCTGCTGCTCTTGTTCGTCCTCTACACCGTCTGGTTCGTTGCCGGTCGGCCGCGGCCGACGGTGGACTATGTGGCGCTGCTCAACCAGATGGGCCGGCCCCAGATCGTCGCACGGGACAACGCCTGGCCACACTACGAGAAGGCCATTGCCCTGCTGGTCGGACCGGACGAGGAGCTGCGCTCCATGGAGGCCTTTGCGAGGCGCGGCCGGCCCGACTACCCGGGCTTTGCCGCCTTGCCCGAAAAGGCCCGGCGCGCGATCGCGCAATGGGTGCAGGAGAACGAGGCGGCTTGGCAGGAATTCCGGACCGCGAGCCTGCGGCCCTATTGCCAGCGGCCCTATGCCTGCGATCCCAACGCGAAGGAGCCGTGGATGCTGAACGTCCAGATGCCGCCGCTGGCGCCGATCCGGGACGTTGCCCGCGTCGGCATCTGGCGTTCGCGCCTCGCGTTGGAGCACGGCGACGTGTCCCGGGCGCTCGACGACTGCCTGACGGTCGCGCGGGCGGCTCCTCATTGGCAGACGCGCGGGACCCTGATCGAGCAGCTTGTCGGGATCGCCTTGAGCCGCCTGGCGCACGAGGAGATCCTCGCGCTCGTCCACGAGCGGGTGCTGGCCCCGGTCCAGTTGGCGGAGTTGCAGCGCAAGATATCTGCTCTCTATCCCGACCGGTATCCCTCGATCGACATGGAAAGCGAACGGCTGGTTCTTCTCGACACGATCCAGCGCGTATTCACGAACAGCGGTCCCGGCGGCGGGCACCTGGCGCCTTTGGCGGCCAAGTCGCTGGCAGTCACAGGCCATGACGACTTTCCTGAGGATCTTACGGGTCCATGGCTGACCGCTCTGGGCATGATCCACGCCGGACGAGACGACACGGTGGCCAAGGTCGAGCAGATTTTCGAGCTGCAGGCCAAGTGTGCCAAGCTCACCCCCTATGAGAGGTACACCGCCGACCGGATGGGAGCCGACCGGATCCTGGACTCTCTGCCCAAATACCGGTATGCCCTGATCCACTCGTTGGCCCCCGCGTTGGATCGGGCCGCCGACCTGGCGTTTCAAGGCCGTGGGCTGCACGAGGCGACGCTGACCATTCTGGCCCTGCACCGGTACCGCGCCGAGAAGGGCCGCTATCCCGTCTCCCTGGGCGAATTGCAGCGGGCCGGCTATCTGGAGGTTCTGCCGGTCGACCCGTACCGCAATGGTTCTTTGGTCTACCATGTGACGAACGACGATTTCACTCTTTACAGCCTCAGTCGTAACTTCCAGGACAACGGCGGCCGGCCCGCCCTGGATCGAAAAGGCCGGCGCCAGAAGTGGGCGGACGGCGGCGCCGGCCCGGTGGTTTTGCCTATTGCTTTTTCCTGACTCCTGGGCGCACAGTGGGGCGGTAGCAGAGTGCGATTCCGGATGTTTGGCTGGGATGATCGATTTGGGAAAGGGATGTTCATGACAAGTGCTCCAGGGATTTGGGGTCGGTTTTTCGCGATCTGTCTGTTGCTTTCGCTCGCCGGCGGCCTTGCTGCCAAAGAGACCTCCGGTCCGGCCCGGTCCGCCGACCGGCCGGCGGGCGGCGACCAGCCCGTCGAGTTGATCCCGCGGACGGTGCTCTTCGGCAATCCGACCCGGACGAGCCCGCAGATTTCGCCCGACGGCAAGCGGCTGGCCTATCTGGCCCCGGTGAACGACGTGCTCAACGTCTGGGTCAAGACGGTCGGGAAGGAAGACGACCGGGCCGTCACGAAAGACACCGACCGCGGCATCCGCCTGTACTTCTGGGCCCAGGACAACCGGCACCTCCTGTACCTCCAGGACCGGGGCGGCGACGAGAACTGGCGGCTGTACGCGGTCAACCTCGACAGCGGCGCGATCCGCGACCTGACGCCGTACGACGAGGTCCAGGTGCAGGTGGTCGCCGTCGATAAGCATTTTCCCAACGAGATCCTGATCGGCATGAACCGCGAGGACCCGCGGGTCCACGATGTCTATCATATTGACCTGCCCACGGGCGTCCTGTCGCTGCGGGCCAAGAACCCCGGCAATATCGTCGGCTGGGTGGCCGACGCCCGGCTCAAGGTCCGGGCGGCGATGGTGGCGACGCCGGAAGGCGGCTTCAATCTGCTGGTGCGGCCGACCGAGGACGCCGAGTGGGAGACCCTCGTCACTTGGACTGCCGACGACAGCCTCACCAGCCATCCCGTCAGCTTCAACAAAGAGGGCGACGCCCTGTACCTGGTCGATTCGCGCAACGCCAATGCCGGCCGCCTCGTGAAAATGGAGTTGGCGACCCGGAAGATCGATGTGATCGCCCAGGACCCGCAGTACGACGTCAGCAGCGTGATGATCCATCCGGACACCTACCAGGTGCAGGCGGTCGCCTTCACGCGGGCCCGGACCGAGTGGACCGTCCTCGACGGCGCCGTCAAGGACGACTTCCAGGCCATCGGCAAGCTCGACCGCGGCGACTTCTCCGTCTACGACCGCGACAACGCCGACGCGACCTGGCTGGTCGGCTTCACGAAAGACGACGGCCCGGTCTCGTTCTACGCCTACGAGCCCAGGACGAAGAAGGGGACGTTCCTGTTCGATCACCGGCCGGAGCTGAAGCGGTACGCGCTGGCCCGCATGGAGCCGATCTCCTACCAGGCCCGCGACGGCCTGACGATCCACGGCTACATCACCTTCCCCGCCTGGGGCCGGCCCAAGGACCTGCCCCTGGTGCTGGCGGTGCACGGCGGGCCGTGGGCCCGCGACACCTGGGGCTTTGATTCCGAAGCCCAGTGGTTCGCCAATCGCGGCTACGTCTGCCTGCAGGTGAACTTCCGCGGCTCGACCGGCTACGGCAAGGACTTCGTCAACGCCGGCGACCGAGAATGGGGCGCCAAGATGCACGACGACCTGATCGACGCGGTCCACTGGGCGATCCGGCGCGGCTACGCGGACCCGAACAAGGTCGCCATCTTCGGCGGCTCCTACGGCGGCTACGCCGCCCTCGTCGGCGCGACCTTCACGCCCGACGTCTTTCGCTGCGCCGTCTCGATCGTCGGCCCGAGCAACCTGATCACCCTGATCCGGTCGATCCCGCCGTACTGGACGCCGCTGCTGGCGACCTTCTACAAACGCGTCGGCAATCCCGACACGGAAGAGGAGTTCCTCAAGTCCCGCTCGCCGCTGTTCAAGGTCGAGCGGATCAAGATCCCGATCCTGATCGGCCAGGGCGCCAACGACCCGCGCGTCAAGCAGGCGGAATCGGAGCAGATCGTCGAGGCCATGAAGGAGCGGGGCATCCCCTACGAGTACGTCCTCTTCCCCGACGAAGGCCACGGCTTCGCCAAGCCCGAGAACCGCCTCAAGTTCTACGCCGTCGCCGAACGCTTCCTGGCCAAACACCTCGGCGGCCGCTACGAGCCGCCGCCGCCGGGAGCCGACAACTGAGAGGACCAGCCTGTAAGAGGGGGCTGAGCCGATCCAGTTGCCTCTGTTTGTCGAAGTTCCAAGCACCAAATCCCAAACTCCAAACAGATCTAAGATCCAAAGCCGAAAATGCTCACGCCGGACCAGGGCCTGTTTTCCAGTTCCGGGCCCGATTCAGAGCCCGGCAACAGTCGTGGCGGTTGGCAGCATCCAAGCCGCTCGTAGTGACGCCGTCAGGCGTTATCGTAGCATGGGGGAGGCCGAGGGTCGCGTCTTAACTATTCATTATCGCTCCGAATAGCTAATAGTTAAGGCCTGACCCCGCGACCCCCAAGACTTCACAGTCGTGGAAGGCGGGACGGTTGAGACCCGCGTAAACGCGGAACTCCAAACGGCGTCATCGTCGAACAGGCGATTGCCAGGCGTCGAGGCTCGAACACTTGCTGGCCGATCCCGACCTCTTCACCCCCTCCGGCCACCGCGCCCTGGAGATCTGGCTCAGCGCAGCCTTCGGCCGCAATCCAAAAGGATAGAAAAGAAGATGGCAGAAAGGAAAATGGGGAGAACCGAAGGAGGTTCCACTTTCCGGGTTCATCTTCCTTTCTCCCATTTTCCTTTCTCTCATTCAACGTGTCTTTCTCCGTTTGCCTCTGTTCTTTCCGGTCCTGACGGTTTTGGTTTCCGGCTCCGGCCGAAGAAATTTCCCGGCCAGCTTCCCGAGCTTCGTGAACCGGGCCCGTGAACCGGCAGTAGAAATAGGTGAGTCCAAAGGGCTGGTCCTGGGTATCGCCCATCGAAGCATTTGTGGGAAAGGGGCCAAAAATGAGGACGACAAAAGTCTCGCAACTCGCTGCTGTGTCTCTCCTTCTACTGTTGTTCCCGGGCTGGCGGACTGCGCGGGCGCAGATCTGCAACGGGAGCTGGACGTTCGGCGTGGCCGATTCCGCGGCCTATCGGTTGGAGGCCCGGGAGCCGTGCCACGCCCTGCTCGATCCGTTCGGCGACAAGAACCCGACCCTGCTGCTGGAATTGGGCCGGCGGTATGAGATTCGGGTGGTGCATCACCAGACGTACCCGCTCGAGCTGATCGCCAAGGGGGCATCGGCGGCTCAGGACAAGGTGCTCTTGTCCATGGGCTCGGACGCGGGCGCGTTCGCGTCGGACCCCGAGGTCGATTGGCAGGATGACGGTGGCGGCACGGTCCGGTTCACACTGACTCCCCGGCTGTTCCAAGCCATGGAGCAAGGGGGTCTGACCGCCGGCTATCGCTGCCGGGACGAGGCGGCCACGATGCGCGGCGACTTCCTCGTCGCGTGGATGCCGCCGCTCGGGAGCATTACGGTTTTGTAGGAGAAAAAGTGGTCTGGAAAAAAACCTTCGAGTCGTCGATAAAGACAGTTGTTTTTTGTCTTGGCGGAAAGGAGTTCCACCATGCCCTACGTCACGAACGACGACTCGAAGGCGGTCCAAAGGATAACGGAAATCCAGCAGCGTCTGCAAGAGGCCAAAACGGATTGGGGGCAGTGGCTGGCGGC
>VGYL01000127.1 GCA_016872975.1 Planctomycetota bacterium | reverse complement strand
CGTCCGATTGTCAAGCGCCAAAAGCCGGCTGGCGGCGTCATAACTGTAATCCGCGTAGGCCCCGTTGAGGCAATCGAGATCCGTCCGCCTTACCGCGTGCTGCCCCGAAGGAATCCCGCCCACGTCCCTCCAGAAAAAGTGCCTGACCCCTTTCTCCCGTAGGGACACGATCCCTGTTCCTCCCGCGTGAATCGGCTTCACGGCGGGGAACGACGAGGAAAGTGGATTGGAGGGGGCCGGCTGTGTGCATGCCATTGGCGTGAGGCGACGAATCTCAGAGGGTTTTGGGGAGGGAATCCCGTTAGCCTTCGATTTGGGCCAGTTCCGTCAGGGGGATCACCCGGACGTTCTTGGCCAGGTGGTAGGATTCCTTGCCCGGGTACCATGAAAATTCGGTGTCTACAAAGAAATTTTCATGGTTCGGAAAAGACCGCCGACGAACGTTTTTGGACCAGCCGAGCTTGCGCAGGTGCCGGCTGCCACAGACGCCACTGCCGATCCGCAAGATCCGGGCGACCTGCCGCGGTGTCAGGCCGCTGTGATCGCGCAGCTTCCCGGACGCCACCACCCGAGCGGAACCGGTCGGATTTCACGATTGCACTCCTCGAGTGGATTCGCCACAATGGGGCATGGAGTTGCAACTGAGTGGAGTTGTCGGGCGTTGAAGGAGGTCATCGTGATGCGCAGCCGCTTATGTGCTTTCGGGGCCGTTGTCCTGTTGGCGGCGATGCCGTTGGCGTCGGTCCGGGCCCAGGAGCCGGCACGGCCGGACCATGCCAAGGTGCCGGGTGTGGTCATCGCCCATTCGCCGGCCGCCTCGGGCATCTACCTCGGGTCGCCGGGCATCGTCGTCCTCCCCGACGGGGTGTATCTGGCCAAGCACGACGAATTCGGTCCGCGCAGCACCGAAGGGACCAACGCGATCACCCATGTCTACCGCTCGACGGACCGGGGCCGGTTCTGGGGCCATCTGGCCCGCGTGGAGGGCCTGTTCTGGGCCAACATCTTCTGTCATGAAGGCGCGCTCTACATGATGGGGACCAGCGCCGGCCATCGCCAGGGGCACTGCGTGATTCGCAGATCCGCCGACGGCGGGCGCACCTGGACCCGGGCGAAGGACAAAAACAGCGGCCTGCTGTTCCCCGACCTGTCCTATCACACCGCGCCGGTGCCCGTGGTGGTCCACCACGGGCGGATCTGGCGGGCGATGGAGGACGAGAAGACGGGCGGGGGCTGGGGCCACATGTTCCGCGCCTTCATCCTGTCCGCCCCGGTCGATGCCGACCTGTTGCAGGCCTCGAGCTGGACGGCCTCGAACGCCTTGCCGCGCGACCCGGGCTATCTGGAGAACCAGTTCCGCGGCTGGCTGGAGGGAAATGCGGTGGTGGACCCGGACGGGCGGATCGTCAATCTCCTGCGCGTCAACGTCGAGCAGGACAGCCGCGTGGCGGGCAAAGCGGCCCTCGTACGCCTCAGCGCCGACGGCCGGACCGCCTCCTTCGACCCGCAGACCGGATTCCTCGACTTTCCCGGCGGGGCGAAGAAGTTCACCATCCGCTACGATCCCAAATCCCAGGCGTACTGGTCGCTCACCAACCCGGTCCTGGGCCGGATCGACCGCAACGCCGGCTCGATCCGCAACACGCTGGCCCTGCTGCGGTCGAAGGATCTGCGGACCTGGGAAATCCGCTGCATCCTGCTGCATCACCCCGACGTGGCCCGCCACGGCTTCCAGTATCCCGACTGGGTGTTCGACGGCGACGACGTGATCGCGGCGATTCGGACCGCCTATGACGACGGCCTGGGCGGGGCCCATAACGCCAACTACCTGACCTTCCACCGCTTCGCGGGCTTCCGCGATCTGACCATGGCCGCTTCGGTCATCGACCCTGTCCAGGGGAACTGACAGCGGCTCGGCGGGGCTGCTTCACGGACGGTGCCTGTGCCGGCCGGTCGCTCCGAACGTCGCGGAGTTGCGCGAGGACGTATGAAAAGGAAGAAAGAAGCCAACCACACGAGCGGTCGCAAGGACAAGCCGAGCCGCTACGTTACGCCTAAAGGGGCCGAAGCAGAGTTCGAGCCAGGTTCACGTGGGTGGGTACTGAGAAACCGACTCCATATCCAGCGCAAGCTGGAAATGGATCGTGTGGAATTTGAGGCTTTACTGGCGGCCCAGAGTCTATATTTGCGCCGGATGTCAGATGTGATGGCCTTTCAGGCGGGCTTGCTCGCCCCAGACTACGGTTTCACGAGTCGTAATACCAGAGAGAGGCGCGCCGTGTACTTGGACGCGGTGAGACAAGGCTATGCTCAGGATTATGAATCCTTGACCACTTTTTTCGTGGAGGCCTTGGCACGCCGATTGCGCAAGCGTCCGCGGGGCTGAGCAGGAATGCCACGGGCGCCCTCGAACATGGACGACTGCCGGGCATTATCATAAAGGATCTCTTTGCGAAGCTGCGGATCGGCCAAGTACGGATTACTCTCAAGCAGCGATTTCTTCATGGTATCAATCATACCAACGTCGGTCACAGAAAGGAAGTCCTTTCTCCCATCCCGTTGTGGACTCTCGGTGGTACAGTGGAAAACTATGGCAGAATCGTAACGGTTGGCGTGGCGCCGGCGTGGGATATCGTGTGCCGGGGCCGGGACTTGGATTGGGGGCGCCATGCCCAGATTGACGACCAGACCATCCGGCCGGCGGGCAAGGCCCTCAATGTCTCGTATGCCCTGGCCTGGATGGGGCGGCCCAGCGTCGCCGCGGGTCTGTGGGGGCGGGAGGACTATGACCAGATGCACCGGGCCGTCGAACGGTGGGGCGGGCTGGTCGAGGTGCGGATGACCGCCGCCGAGGGCAGCACGCGGCAGAATTTCACGATTGTCGATACGCTCCACCACCGCGAGATGCACCTGCGCCGAAGCAGCGACCTGGTTTCCGAACGGAGTCTCCGACAGCTTGAGGCCGATCTGGCTGAGATCGTCCGTCCGGGCGATACCTGCGTGTTCGCGGGCGCGATGCCCCAGCAGGCGACCGATCCCGTGCGGGCGTGCCGGCGTCTGGGGGCGCGGATCGCCGTCGATACGTACGGGCCGGCTCTCAGGAGTATCGTCGGAGCCGGCCTGCCTTGGCTGATTTCTCCTAATGTCGAGGAGTTGCGCGAACTGCTCGGGTCGGCCATGGAGGATACGCCCGAAAGACTGGCAGAGGCGGGTCGGGGCCTGTTGGACAAGATAGAGGTGGTCTTGATCAGCCGGGGCGAGAAGGGCGCTCTGATTGTCACCGAAGAGGGCGCTTGGACCGGCCACTGCCCGACACCAGGAGAAGTGCTGTCCACCGTAGGTTGCGGCGACTACCTGTTGGCCGGCTTTCTGGCCGGTTTTCAGGAGACGGGAGATCCTTCGGCCGCTTTGGCGCGGGGCCTGAAAGCGGCCACGGCCCGGGCCTGGGGTTGGGCCCAGACGAGATGCTGGGCGGACGTCCACAAAGAGATAGCGGTGGTCGTCGAGCCGGTGTAGAATCTCCCATAAAGCGTGGATGTCTCTCAACTCGTCACGGCATCCAGCGTGCGGCTTGACGGAACTGGGATGATCTGGAGGTGTAGAAATGGCGGTAAGACAGGGATATGGGACGTTCCTCGTGGCGGCGCTCTGCCTCGCAACATGGATGCTTTGCGGCCACGCCGCAGCGGCCGTCCGACTGGAGCTGAAGCTCGACAAGGGCAAGACCTACTACGAGCGGTCGCTCATCGAGCAGAAGATCACCCAGGAAGTGATGGGCCAGCAGCAGGTAATCAACCTCGCCATAGGAATAGGAGAGAAGCTGGACGTGCTGGAGGTGGATCAGCAGGGCAACATGCGGGTGCGGCACACGTATATCCGGTCGAAATTCAAGCAGACCGGGCCCATGATGGCGGTCGACTACGACTCCGCGCAACATGCGACCGCGCCCGCCGGAGCGGAGGCGTTCGCCGCCTTGCTCGGGCTGAGTTATACCATGCGGATTACCCCCAGGGGCGAGGTCCTCGACATCACGGGCATTGAGGAGTTGGCCAAGACGGTGCGTGAGAAGGCGCCGAATGCGGATCTGTCGGCGCAGGGGAATCCTGTGGCGGCTCTCCTGGACGCGCAGACGGTCAAGAGTATGACGGAGAACTCCCTGGGTGTCTATCCTGATAGACCGGTGGCGCCGGGCGATTCCTGGACCCGGACCCGCCTGACGAAGCAGGGCACGGCGATGATCACCCAGCACCAATGGACTCTGCAGAAGCTGGAGGGTGGAGTTGCCACGGTCAGCTCGACGTCCACGCTCAAGCCCGACCCGAATGGGCCGCCCATGGAGATGCAGGGTATGGCGATGAAGCTGGACCTCTCCGGCACCCAGGAAAGCACGATCCAGATGGCGGAGAAAACCGGGTTGATGAAGACGAACGAGGGCCACCAGATGCTCAAAGGCCAGATTCGAATCGGGTCCTCCCCCCAAGGTCCGTTCGATATGATGGCCATCCCGATGACGATCGAGACCAAGTTCATGATGGAGATGGGCGATCGGATGTGGGAGAAGGAGGCCAAGTAGGCAGGACGGCCGCTCGTCATAAGTTCCGAAAAGCAAACAGCTTACGCGTTCTCTGGTCGGGAGCGACGGGAGGTGGCGCCCCGGGCAGGGATGCGTTTCGGCTTTTCGTGCATTTCCCGACAAAATAGTTGACGGTGGGGTTCGGAACGAGTATAGTGCGGACGTTAGGACACCCTTTGTCGCATGGGGTAGCCGTTCGGATATATGATTTATGAATGGCGATTTATGAATTGGGGCATCGCCTCTTCAAATCATAAATCGAAAATCATAAATCGTAAATTCCTTGGGGTCAGCAGGATCACGGCATGGCTGACTCAAGCCTCCGACAAAGTCCTACCCGACCGCCCTCGGGCGGTCTCCGTGACAGCGTGTTCGATTTATGATTTATTATTGATGATTTATGATTTGGCGCCGCGCCGGGTTGAGATCAAGCTCGGGCGCTGCTTCTTCAAATCATAAATCGAAAATCGTAATTTATAAATCTCGATACCCGGTGGTGTAATTGGCAACACAGGAGGTTTTGGTCCTCCTATTCCAGGTTCGAGTCCTGGCCGGGTAGCGTGCTTGATTTATTATTTACGAGTTATGATTTATGATTTGAAGACAGGCTCCCGACGGCTCTGCCGTCGCGTGAGGCCAAATCATAAAGCGTAAATCATAATTCACAATTCACAGGGTTTTTATGGCAGAACGAGTGGCGGTCTTGTTGGCGGCGGGGGTGAGCAGCCGGATGAACACCCACATGCCCAAGGTGTTGCACGAGGTAACCGGCCGGCCGATGCTGGCGTACGTCCTCGATGCCTGCCGCAGTGTCGGGGTGGACAAGATCTACGTCGTCGTGGGTTTCGGTGCGGATCAGGTGAGGGAGCGATTTGCGGAGGAGTCCGCGGATATCGTCTGGGTGCAACAGCCCCAGCAGAAGGGAACGGCTCACGCGGTCATGTGCTGCAAGGAGCATCTGGCCGATTTCGCCGGCCAGACGCTCGTCCTCTGCGGCGACGGCCCCCTGATCCGGGCCAAGACGCTCAAGACGCTGATCGAGAAGCACGAGGCCGAGCACTCGGCGGTGACGCTGGCCACCGCGGTCCTCGACGACCCCACGGGCTACGGGCGGATCATCCGCGACGCCTACGGCAACATCCAAGGCATT
The DNA here is from genome assembly GCA_016872975.1 of Planctomycetota bacterium. Classification (GTDB taxonomy): domain Bacteria; phylum Planctomycetota; class Phycisphaerae; order Sedimentisphaerales; family Anaerobacaceae; genus PLanc-01. Next base: position 6,159 of record VGYL01000127.1, on the reverse strand, counting down.
GTCGAGGACAGCGATTGCACCGCGGCGCAGCGGGCCGTGAACGAGGTCAATCCGAGCTACTACCTGTTCAACAACCAGGTCCTGTTGCGGGCCTTGGAGCAGGTCAAGCCGGACAACGTCAAGCAGGAGTACTACCTGACGGATGCCCTGTCGGTGATCATTGCGACCGGCCACAAGGTGGTGGCGATCACGGCGGTGCGGCCGGAGGAGGCCGTCGGCGTCAACAGCCGCGCCCAGTTGAGCGTGGCCAGCAAGATCATGCAGCAGCGCATCCAGCAGGAGCTGATGGAGCACGGCGTGACGATCGTGGACCCCGACAACACGTGGATCGACGCCCGCGCCAAGATCGGGCAGGATACGGTCATCGAGCCGTTCGTCTACATTCATGGCGCGGTGAAAATCGGTCGCGACTGCCGGATCGGCCCGTTCGCCTTTCTCCGGCACGGGACGGTGATCGGCGACGATGTCGTGCTCGGCGTCTTCACGGAGCTCAAGAATACGACGCTGGCCGACGGGGTCCGGGCCCGGCATCACAGCTATTTGGGCGATGCCGTCATCGGCCGCAACGTGAACATCGGGGCCGGATCGATCACCGCCAACTTCGACGGCGAAAACGTGAATCGGACCTGTGTCGGGGATGACTGCTACATCGGGTCCGGCGCCGTGCTGGTGGCTCCCCTGGTGTTGCAGCCGGGCGCGAACGTCGGCGCCGGCAAGGTCGTCTCGCAGAAGAACGTCGATCGGCTCAACGAAGAGCCGGGGCAGTAGGAGTGGCAAGGGGCACTGGGATGTTTCTGAATGACAATCTGAAGATCTTCTCCGGGAGCAGCAATCCGGCCCTGACCCTGGAGGTCTGCAAGTACCTGGGCCTGCCCATCGGGGGCGCGCGGATCAGCACGTTCCCGGATGGGGAGAAGATGATCCGGATCGAGGACGATGTGCGTGGTCGGGATTGTTTCGTGGTTCAATCCACGTGCCGGCCGCAGGATGAGCACCTGGTGGAGCTGCTGATCTATCTCGATTGTCTGCGCCGGGCCAGCGCCAAACGGATCACGGCGGTGATTCCCTACTATGGGTATGCCCGCCAGGATCGCAAAGATGAGGGCCGCGTGCCGATCACGGCCAAGCTGGTGGCCAATCTCATCGCGACCGCCGGGGCGGATCGGGTCCTGGCGATCGATCTGCACGCTCACCAGTTGCAGGGATTCTTCGATGTCCCGGTGGATCATCTGACCGGCGAGTTGGTGCTGAGCCGGTACTTCAAAGACAAGAAGATCGCGGATCTCTCGGTGGTCTCGCCGGACGTGGGCAACATCAAGACGGCCTCCCGGTACGTCAGCCACCTGAACGGCGACCTGGCGATCGTGCACAAGAAGCGGATCAGCGGCTCGCAGGTTCAGGCCGGCGAGTTGATCGGCTCGGTCGAGGGCTGCAACGTCCTGATGTGCGACGACATCATCGCCACCGCCGGCACGATCTGCACGGCCGCCGAGCTGGTCAAGCAGCGCGGGGCCAAGGCGGTGTACGTGGGAGTCACCCACGGAGTCTTTGCGCCGCCGGCGCTGGAGCGGCTGGCCAAGGCGCCCATCGACGAGGTCGTGGTGACCAACACGATCCCGTTGGCCGAGGAAGCGAAGCAAGTGAAGAAGATCAAGGTCCTGAGCGTGGCGGTGATGCTCGGCGAGGCGATCAAACGCATTCACCGGGATGAATCCATCAGCGCCCTGTTCGGACAGGAAGTGTGGTAGAGGACGAGGTGGTCGGGTGGGGCTGGCCCCGCCGGAAATCGCCTCGGCAGTTGGAGCGGTGGGGCAAGCCCCACCCTACAGGAAGGATTAGCTATGATCGAAGCACTGTCATTGCAGGCCGAGCTGCGGGAGCAGAGCGGCTCCAAAGCGGCGGCCGCGGTCCGTCGCAACGGCCGCATCCCGGCCATTGTGTACGGGCACAAGCAGGAGGCCATGGCCATCTCGCTGGACGCCCACGATTTCGTGGAGGGCCTCCGCCACGGCCACCGCCTGATGGAGGTGGCGATCGGCGGGAACGCCGAGAAGATGATCATCAAGGAGCTGCAGTACGACCATCTCGGCCGCACGATCCTCCACGCCGATCTGATGCGCGTGGATGTCACCGAGCGGATCACGATGGACGTGCCGCTGGAGCTCAAGGGCGTCCCCAAAGGGGCCCAGGAAGGCGGCGTGCTCGAATCGCACCTGGACCACCTCGAAGTGGAGTGCCTGGCGGTCGATATTCCGGAATCGATCGTGGTGTCGGTGAAGGACCTCGATGTCGGCCAGTCCATCTTTGCCCGCGACGTCAAGCTGCCGGAAGGCGTCACGCTGGTCGACCTGCCGGATCAGATCGTGGCGACCTGTCGCATTCTCGCCGAGGCCAAGACGACCGAGCAGATCGAGGCGGAGACCCCGGTCGCGCCGGAAGTCATCCGCGAGAGAGCGCCGGCGGAAGAAGAAGCGGGCGAGTAGTGAAGAAGCCGGCGCAGGGATCCCCGGCGCAAGAGTTCCCGGTGGGCCGCAGCGCCTGCCGAGGGGCTGCCGCGAGCGGGCACCCGGGGCCGATACCGTGCTGAGGACCCGATGGCGGAGGTCAGACTCGTTGTTGGTCTGGGCAATCCCGGGGCCGAATACGCCGAAACCCGGCACAACCTGGGTTTCAAGGTGGTCGAGGCCCTGGAAAAGGCGCTCGGGATCGAGGTCAGGCAGCGGAAGTTCAGTGCCCGGATCGGCGAAGGACGGCACGCCGGCCGGAAGGTGATTCTGATGAAGCCATGGACGTTCATGAATCGCAGCGGTCAGTCGGTGGCGGCCGCGGTTGGGTTCTACCAGTTGGATCTTGGCGATCTGATGGTGGTCCTGGACGACATGGCGCTCGAGACGGGGACGCTGCGCGTCCGGGCCGGCGGCTCGGCGGGCGGGCACAACGGCCTGGCCGACATCATCGAGAAGCTCGGAACGAATGCCTTCGCCCGCTGCCGGGTCGGCATCGGGGCGCGGCCGGGCGACCAGGCGGTCGGACACGTGCTGGGCCGGCCGCCGTCCGAGGAGAAATCGCTCCTGAATCAGGCGATTCTCCGGGCCCGGGACGCCGTCCTGTGCTGGCTCGATCTCGGCGTGGAAAAAACGATGAATGAGTTCAATAAGACGCAACGATAACGGAAATCTCCAGTTCTCAATTATGCTCGGGAGGTAATCAGTTCAGAAATGGCAAAGCGACTATACGAAGGGGTGTTTCTGGTGGATTCGGCCCTGGCGACCGCCGACTGGGAAGGGACGCTGGGCGTCGTCGGGAACATCCTCAAGCGCGCGGACGCCGAGGTCGTGGCGATCCGGAAATGGGGCGAACGCAAGCTCGCCTATGACATCGACCGCAAGACGCGCGGGACGTACATCCTGGCCTATTTCAAGGCCGACGGGCGGCGCATCGGGGGCATCGAGAAGGACGTGCTGTTGTCGGAGAAGATCATGCGCGTCCTGATGGCGGGCACCGAGAAGCGGCCGCCGGAGATGATTGAGGCGGATATCAAGGGCGAGCCGCGCGTCGAGCCGGAAGGGCTGCCCGAGCGGGAAGAGCCCGAGCCGCGCCGCGAGCGGCGGGAGTACGATCCGCTGGGCATGTTCGATTCCGAGCCGGGCGCCGGCCGGAGAGACTACGGCGACCGCAGGTCCTGACGACAGTTGGCCGGCTGGGGTGAATCCCGCCCGGCCCAGAAAAGCCCCGCGCGGGTCCTGCAAGGCCCGCGATGTGGAATGAGTCAAGCTATGGCAAGTTACAACAAAGTGCTGCTGATGGGAAACCTGACACGGGATCCCCAACTTTCGTATACGCCGAACCAGACGGCGGTCGTGGACTTCGGCGTGGCGACGAATCGCAGGTGGACCGGCCAGGATGGAAGTCAGCGGGAAGAGACCTGTTTTGTGGATTGCCGGGCGTTCGGTCGCACGGCGGAGAACATCAACAAGTTCTTCAGCAAAGGCAAGCCGATTCTCATTGAGGGGAGGCTGACCTTCGAGTCCTGGACGGCCCAGGATGGGTCGAAAAAGAGCAAGCACCGGATCACGGTCGAGAGTTTCCACTTCCTTCCGGGTACTGGCGGAACTGGACCTGGCCCCACCTCCGGTGCTGAGCACTTCGATCCGGGCTACGAAGACGCCGGGCCGCCCCAGCGCGGACGCGGGAACGAGCCGATCCCGGATTCGGATATACCGTTTTAATGAGGTAATCTATGGCATTTCGACAGAAGACACAACGGACACAAAGGACGACGAGACGACGAACGGCGTTTGCGGGCGCCCGCGACCAGACCCAGTGCCGGTTCTGCCGGGGCGGCATCAAGTACATCGACTACAAGGATATCGATACCCTGCAGAAGCTGTTGACGAACCGGGGCAAGATCTACTCGCGGAAGCGCAGCGGCAACTGCGCCGGCTGTCAGCGGAAGGCCAAAACGGCCATCAAGCGAGCCCGTTTCATGGCGCTGCTGCCTTACTCGACATAACTCGGATCTGTGATTCTTGATTTTTGATGTATGGTTTGGGCCCGCGCGACGGTGCGACCCGTTCCGAGCGCCCTTTCGGCAAATCAGAAATCATAAATCGTAATTCATCAATTCCCAAGGGGTATGGATTATGAAAGTACTGCTGTGCGAAGATATCAGGGGCTTGGGCTGGCTGGGCGATATTGTCGAGGTCAACACGGGCTACGCCCGCAATTACCTCCTGCCGCAGCGCCTGGCCACGGTGGCGACGGAAGGCAACGTCCGGGCCCTCGCGAAAGAGAAGGCCAAGCGGGCGGAGCAGCGCTTGCAGGAGCGCCGGCGGATCGAGAAGGCCGTCGAAGCGGTCCGCGGCGCCGAAGCCGTGCTGGCGGCCCGCGCCAACGAGCAGGGCGTCCTGTTCGGCTCGATCACGGAACACATGATCGCCGCCAACCTGCGGGCGCAGGGCTTCGAGGTTGCCGACGAGATCGTGAAACTCCCCGAGCATATCAAGCAACTCGGCACGCACGAGGTGACACTTCGCTTCGCCGAGGAATTGACGGCCACGGTCCGCGTGGTGGTTGTCCCCGAGCAGCTCGAGGAGCCGCCGGCGGAGCAGAAGAAGCGGGAGGAACAGGAGCAGGAAGCCTGAGTTGAACCCCGGGACGGCGGGCGGAAGGCCGCGAGGGCCGGCATCGGCGGCCTTCCGCCCACCGTCTTTTCTGCTTCGCCGGAACCCTCCCGTCCCGCGGTCGTGGAGCGGCTTTTAAGGGAATCCCCTATCCCGCCGCACGCCGGTTTCGGGGGATAGCCGCTCGACCGCGACCTTTGCACCCCTTCTTTCCCACGCCCATTCCGCACCCGGTCCGGCCGAAAGACGCGGTTGGACCTTGATCCCCACGAGCATGTCCCCGTCGCGGCGCGAGAGATTCGCCCCGAGGCCGGCAGAGATGTCACGGCGCGGCGCGTGCATATAACTCTCGGCGTGACAAGAGGTTGCCTCCCATCTCGGCGGGCTTGCCGGCGGCTCCTGGACCCAAGCTGCGCCCCCTATTCCCGTTGTCCGGGGTCCTGTTCTTGCGGCGGCGCCCCGCGGCGGCCTCACGACGGTTGCGTGACCTGCTGCTCGTGCGGCACGGAGGGGAGAAGGGGGATCGTGACATGCGCCGGAGGCCTCCGGAAAATCTGATCGCCATCCGGCACAATTCAGGATCTTCCGGACTGGTCGCGCTCGGGGACATGTCGTGAAGTACTCTCAGGCCAAACGGAAGAACGGTCAGCGTTGGAACGTTGGTGTGGCCGACAGGGTCGATGGGTGTGGAAGTATGAGACATCACCTCGGCCCGGCACATTGAAAAGAAAAGAGATCGAGAGCAGATGATTCAGGGCTGCTGCAGGAAGAACTGATACCTTGTCAAACCCTACCCTTGGATCCGGCTTGCATTCCAAAATTACGCCTCTCCTTTTGAGACGGCTGCCACGGCGCCTTCGCCGGCGGCAGTGACAAAGCCATCCACAGGGCCTCCAACCAAAAGGCCGCACGTTGCACAGGCGTGCGGCCTTTTATACCCATCCTAAATGAGATTTCGGTGTCACGCTGTGATGACCTGGAAGTTCTCGGTCAGTAGACTACGCAGAGCAGTCACATGCTCGTCGATGCCCGCGAA
>VGYL01000126.1 GCA_016872975.1 Planctomycetota bacterium | reverse complement strand
CGCCGGAACATCCCCACCCTGACGCAGGTGACGAGCGATTATCGTGAGCTGCTGGGCAATCCCGCCGTCGAGGCGGTTTACATCGCCGTGCCGCACAATCTGCACGAGGAGTCCTATGTCGCCGCGTTGGAGGCGGGCAAGCACCTGATGGGCGAGAAGCCTTTTGGCATCGACCTGGAGGCGAATCAGGCGATCCTGGCCGCGCTCCGGAAGCACCCGAATTGCTTCGTGCGCTGCGCCTCGCAGTTCGTCTTCTTTCCGGCCGTCCAGAGGATCGGACGGATGATCGAAGCGGGGGCCTTCGGACGCATCCTTGAGGTCCATGCGGGCTTCCTCCACAGCAGCGATTTGAACCCGCAGAAGCCCATCAACTGGAAGCGCATGGTCACGTATAACGGCGCGTACGGCGTGATGGGCGACCTTGGCCCGCACGTCTGCGCCCTGCCGTTCCGCGCCGGCTGGACGCCCAGAAATGTCCGGGCCATCCTCTCCAATGTCATCCGGGAGCGGCCGGACGGCAAAGGCGGGATGGCGCCCTGCGATACCTGGGACAACGCCACCCTCCTGTGCGAGACGCACGATCCGGCTTCCGACAGCACTTTCCCCTTCACGCTACGGACCCAGCGGATCGCGCCGGGCCAGAAGAACAACTGGTACATTGAGATTTATGGGACGCGGGCCTCCACGCGCTATAGCCTCAACGAGGCCAACACGCTCGAACTGCTCGAATACACCGGCGGCGAGCAGACCTGGCAAAGGATCAGTCTGGGCCATGAGGTGACGTACAAGTCGATCACCAGCGAGATCTTCCAGATGGGCGTCGGGGATGCGATTTTGCAGATGTGGGCGGCCTTTTTGTACGAATGGGAGCGGGGCGAGACGCCCGGCCGGTTCACCGGGTGCGCCACCCCCCAAGAGAGCGTGCGCTGGCACCAGTTGTTCACCGCCGCCCTTGAATCGCAGGCACAGAATTCCGTCGTAGCCGTGGATGGCATGTAGCTCAATCGCTCTCGGCGGGGGGTGAGGGGGCGCTGCCTCCTTCCAGCCCATGCATCATCGGTAGAGCCTGCCCCCCGCGCAAGAGTGCCGCCCCTGCGAAGGCCGGGGCGGGGGACGCCGATGCCACAAGAGGTGGGCGCACGCTTCCCCGCGCGTCAGGCAGATTCCGCTTGAGAATTTCGTCCGCCTGTGCTATCATGCGCCCGATTGGGGATAAGGGCGGCTCGACGGGTCTGAGCGTCCATTGGTGTACCAGGGGACACGGGCAATCGGAGTAGTCAAATGTCCATGACACGCAGACACTTCATGAAGAAGCTCGGGGTCGTCGGCGGCGCCGCGGTTCTGAACGGCTGCTCCCCGGAGGATACCGCCCAGGGCCACAGTGTCTCCTGGGAGCCTGCCTATACCCAACTCCAGCGCGAGGGCCGGCTTGCCGAGCGCGTGCAGCAGGCGTACCGCAAGTTCGAGCAATGCGATCTGTGTCCGCGGCGCTGCGGGGCGCGGCGGTCGGCCGGGGAGACGGGCTTCTGCGGCGCGACGACCCGGGTGAAGGTCTACAGCCATAACCCCCATTTCGGGGAGGAATTGCCTCTCGTCGGGCGCGGCGGCTCGGGCACGATCTTCTTTTCCCACTGCAATCTGCGTTGTGTTTTCTGTCAGAACTGGCCGATCGCGCATCTGGGACACGGCCGCGAGATCCGCGACGCGGAGTTGGCCGAGTTGATGCTCGACCTTCAGCGGCGCGGCTGTCACAACATCAATGTCGTCACGCCCACGCACGTCATGCCGAATATCCTCAGCGCCGTTCACCTGGCGCTGAAGAAGGGGTTGCGCCTGCCGATCTGCTATAACACCGGTGGTTACGAGCGGGCGGAGAACATCAAGCTTCTCGACGGAATCGTGGATATCTATCTGCCGGACCTGAAGTTCATGGACAGCGCCGAATCCGCGCGGTACGCCGTCACGGGCCCGGAGGACTACCCGGAAATGGCCCAGCAGGCCATCCTCGAAATGCATCGCCAGGTCGGCGAGCTGGTGACCGACGACCGCGGCCTCGCCCTGCGGGGGCTGATGATCCGCCATCTGGTCATGCCCAATCGCGTCGCCGGGACCAGGGAATTTGTCGCCTGGGTGGCCGAACACCTCCCGCGGAACACCTACGTCAATATCATGGCGCAATACCGGGTGGAGCACCGGGCCTTCGAACACGAACGGATTGCCCGCGCCATCACCTCGCAAGAATTCCTCGAGGCGATCGACTGGGCCGAACAGGCCGGCCTGAGCAATCTCGACGAGAGATCCCTGGCCATGGCCCGGATGCACCGCCGCCGGCTGGGCTGAGTCACTGCCAGCGGCCGCCGAGGGCGGCGCCGCAATGCGTGCACTGGCCGCCGCTGAGGTGCATCTGATCGATGACGAACCCCACGCGCTTGATCACCACTTTGCCGCAGTCCGGACAGAAGGTGCTCTCGCCGGTGTGCCCCGTGACGCGGGCGACGTACACGAATTTCAGGCCGACCTCCAGGGCCGTGTTCCGGGCGTTGTCCAGGGTGGAGACCGGCGTCGGCGGCAGGTTGGTGAGCTTATAAAGCGGATAGAACCGGGCGAAGTGGATCGGCACCTGGGCGCCCAGCTCCTGTTTGATCCACGTGCACATCTGGCGGATCTTCTGCAGGTCGTCGTTGAGGGTCGGAATGAGGAGATTGGTGATTTCGAGATGCACGCCGGCGGCCTTCAACTGCCGGAGGGTCCGCAAGACCGGCTGCAGCTCGCCGCCGCACATCTCGCGGTAGAAGGCAGGATCGAAACTCTTGAAGTCCACGTTGACCGCGTCGAGGAGGCCGCTGAGCTCTTTCAGCGGCGCCGGCTGTATATAGCCGGCCGTGTGCATCAGGTTCAGAAGTCCCTGCTTCTTCGCCAGCACCGCCGTCTCGTACATGTATTCGTAGAAGACCACCGGCTCTCCGAACGCATAGCTGATGGACCGCAGATTCGCGGCCTTGGCGTGTTCGATCACCGCCTTCGGCGGCATGTCATACGCGTGGACCTCCTGGGGGTCCGCCAACGCCATATCCCAGACCTCGCAGAACTTGCACTCCAGGTTGCACCCGGCCGTGGAGATCGACAGCGCCCGGCTGCCCGGCAGCACATGAAAGAACGGCTTGCGCTCGACCGGATCCTCCTGCACCAGCACGGGGTTGCCATAGGCCAGCGTGTAACCGGTGCCGCCGCGATTCGTCCGCACCCGGCAGCGGGCTTTCTGGCCCGGCGCCAATTCACAGCTCCAGGGACACAACTCGCAGCGAAGCTTCGTGCCGCCCGCCCGGCTGAACCATTGGGCTGGCCGGGGACGCACGAATCCCGGGCTGGCCCCTGCCACGTTCCAACGTGGCGGGGGCTGGCCATAGCCCTTGTTGCCGCCTCCGAGACCCCAAAGACACAAGGCACAAATCCCCCCGGCACCCGCCTGGAGGAATTCCCGCTTGCTCAATCCACGGTCCAACGTGTTCTTTCTATGCATGAGATCTCCTGACAATCAACAGCACGACGAACGCGGTGCCGTTGGCGATGGCCGCCAGCCAACAGCACGCGCCGAATCCCAGGACAGGCGCGACCACCGCACTGGCGACCGCCGCGCCCAGGCACCCGCCGAACAGCTCCACCGCGTACACCGTGCCGGCGGCTCTCTCGGCCCGACGGGTCAAGGCCCGGCAACATTCCGCCGCCAGCGGGAAATCCACCCCATTGAGCCATCCGGCCCCGAATGTCAACAGCGAAAACAGCACCAGCACCAGGGCGGCGGATTCCACCTGGGCGACCCCGGGCAAGACGACGGCAATCAGGGACGCCAGCACCGCCATGGACAACTGTACCATCGCCAGAGTGTTCGGGTTCGCCTTGTCGGCCACGTACCGGTGCGTGAACGCCGTGCCCAAGGCCAGCCCGGCCATGAAGATCGCCACGATCAGGCCCACCATCTCATAGACGAATCCGTATGTGCTCTGAAAGGAGAACAGCAGGGCGATCTGCAGCGTCATCGTCGAAAGACCGGTCGTCGCCACGGCCACGAGCACCGCATAATAGGCGCCCCGCCTCCTGGCCCGCGTGCCGTCCGCCATTCGCAGCGTCACCGACGTTCCAAGCAGCAAACCCACGACGGGCAGGATCCACCACGGCTCAATGCGCAGCAACGAGGAGAATACCTCCTTGTGTCCCGCCCGGGTGAGATGGCCCCAGAACATCAGGGTATAGTAGTAGCCGATCGGCTTGAAGTCGGAGTTGATGAAGAACCGGCTTCGCACGGGCGGCAACCGTTCTTCCGCCCGCTGCTGTTGCGCGACCGGCTCGGGAAAGAGCGGTCCGGCCTGCGGGCCGGCCCGGTGCGCGTCCGGGTTACGTCCGTGATGGCGGAGGATCCAGTTGACCCGCCGCAGTTGCGACGGCTCCAGCAGCAGCGCGAAATGATGGTGGGAGAAGCCCTCCGTCTGGATATCGCGCTGCAGGTAGCGTTGGCCCAGGACCTGGGCATCCGCGGAGATCTGTCCGGACGCATCCCCGGCGGCGTAGAACAGGAAACGTCCGCCCACCGGCAGCACCGACGGGAAGACGCTCCGGAGGGTGTGATAGAGGGTCGCGTTGCGGTTGACGACCGCGGTGCCCCGCAGGCCCGGGGTCGAGACGGCGCCAATCACCAATACGCCGTCGGGATGCAGCCGACGGCGCACCTGACGGAAAAACTCCTGCGTATAGTAGCGGTTCAGCACCGCGGTGGCGGGGTCGGGCACATCGACAATGACCAGATCGTACTTCTGTCCGGCCTGTTTCACGAACAGCCGGCCGTCGCCGTGGAGCAGGCGAACCCGGGGATCGGTCAGCGCCGCCCGCGTCGATTCGGCGACATACGGCCGCGCCACCCGGGTCAGGACTTCGTCCAGCTCGATATAGTCGATCTGCTCGACCGGATGCCGGACGATCGCGCCCAGAGTGCCGCGCAGACCGCCGCCGAGCAGCAGAACGCGCCGGGGCTGCTCGTGCTGGACCAGCGCAAAATGCGCCAACACGGCCGCATCCTGTTCTTCCAGACAGGGGACGTTTGTCTCGGGTCCGGCCGTGGAGAAGATCAGGTGGCCGCTCTGGAAAAAGCTGTACTGGTCGTCGCGCTGCACAATGGCGATGTTGCCGTACTTGGACCGATGCGTCTCGACCAGCCGATGCTGGGGGGCGAAATGCCGCCACTGTATTCGATAGGCCCACACATCGAGGTGACCCAGAACCGCCCAGATTCCACCGGCCGCCAGCAGCACTACGATGAAGGTAGGAAGGCAAGAAGTCAGGAGGGGAGGAAGGTAGGAGCCAAGAACGGCGCGGCCGCCTCCTGCCTTCTTATCTTGCTTGACACGGGTTAGCCACAAGACCGCCCCCGGCATCAAGAGCCCCGCCACCAGGGCGGACTGAAAGGAATTCAGGTGGCGCACCATCACGAAGGTGAACAGGACCCCGCCGAGGACGTTGCCGGCCGCCTCGCCGATGTAGGTCTTTCCTGCCCCGGAGGTGTCCGCGACGCCGTCGGTTTGGCGCCAGAGGCGCGACAACAGCACGAATTGCAGCCCGAGCAGCAGGCAGACCGGGGCCATGAGCACGAAGCTCGACACGGTGATATCCCCCAGGGACAAATAGGCCCCCGGCCCAAGGGCGAAGAACCCGCGCAGCCGGCGGATCAGAAAGATCGTCACCAGCAGGGCCGGCCCGAGACCCGCGCTGACCAGGAACGAAGGTAAGAAGGTAGGAGGGTAAGAAGGGAGGACGGTGGGAAGGCCGGCAGCCGCTGGGGTCTTCTTACCTGCTTCAACCAGGATCGCTCCCAAGGCGCTTCCAATTCCCACCCAGCCCATCCAAGCGGCCAGAATGATGCCGATGGAAAGCTCGTTGCCGTGAAACACCATCAGCAGCTCACGCAAGAGCAGCACCTGGCCGACTTGGGAGACAAAGCCAAGCGTCAGCACCGCGAGACAATGAGCCGGCGCTCTTCGCATCAATACTGCTCCGACGGGGCGCGTGGCACCTGTCCAGATTCCATCAGACCTTGATCGACCGTTCGGAAACGCGCCGGTCGATTATGACGCGGGCGCGAGCGATTCGCAAGACTCATCGAAGCGAGGCTCAAGTTCCCCACCATCCGCGCGGGCCGAGCGGCTCGGCGGCCGCCTGCGGATCAGGAGCGTCGGCAGCCCATCCTCCATCCGAGTTCCCAATACCGATACCTGACGCGGCCGCGCTATTCTCACAGAGTGTGTGAGAAGCCAGCATCTTCTGGGTGGCATCGTCAAGCGGAGTCTTCGGAGCTTGGCGATGGCGGATTCTCCGTGCGCCGGACCATCGCCAAGGCCTACCGGCCTTGACGATGCCACCCTCTTCACACACCTTCTCAGAGTTGTGTGAGAAGTGGCACAGGCATCCCCCGCCCCTGCCTTCGCAGGGGTGACAATCTTGCGCGGGGGCAGGCTCGTGCCGATGATTCATGGGCTGGAAGCCCATGCCACGGCCAACCGAATTCTCACATACCCTCAGAAATTGGGGCGGGTCTTTGGACTCACGTCTTGGGCGGCTCGTATTGCGGGACCTTGAGGGTCTCGCCGCCTTTGAGGGCGGACTGATGGGCGATCAGGCCCGGGACGGTCATCGCCAAGGCTTCGTAGACATCTACCCGCGGCTTGCGGTCGGCGAGGATCGACGTAATGAACTCGTCGGTCAGGTATCCGTGAGAGCCGCCGTGCCCGCCGCCGGCCATCCCGGGCGGCAGCGCCGGACGCGTGATATCGGGAAGCTCTTTGAAGGCGCCCTGGTAGGTGATGCCGTCCATCCAACCCTTCTCGCCGAAGACCCGGCCCTGCTCGACGACACGACCCTGGATGCCCTTGCACATGAGCATGCGGGAGGAGCCGCCTTCGCTGGTCCCGAACAGGGCGACCTCGTCGCTGAACGGGTTGTTGTACCGGTTCGCCCCCGGTCGGTTGTGGGGATACCCGGCGTCGAATCCGACGCAGGACACCGTGGTGAACCGCTTGTCGGTGACGCCGACGTAGTAGGCGGTCGAGTGCGTGGGATACCACAGGGGCGGCATGCCGATCCGCCAGCCGTTGAACGAGTCGATGGGCGTTTTGCTGTAGTGATAGTACTCGCCTTCGGAGTAGACGAGCCGGCCGAACCCGCCGGCCTGGTAGATCTGCCGCATGCCGTAGCAGTCGGCCCGGTAGCAGCTTGTCTCGGCCATCATGTACTTCAAACCGGCCTTCTTGACCGCTTCGAGCAGACGCTCGGCCTCCTCGACCGATCCGAAAACCGCCGGCACCGCGGTCATCACGTGCTTGCCGTGGCGGAGGACGTCGATGCAGTGCCGCGCGTGGCTGGGGGCGTCGGTGGCCACGAACACCGCCTCGATCTTCGGGTCCTGGACCAGCACCTCCAGCGATTCGTAGGACTTTTCGCACCGGCAGGCCTTCATCAATGTCTGTCGCCGCTCCGGGATCAGGTCGCTGACGGCGACGATCTCGACATTCGGGTGATCCTGAAAGCCGAACGCTGCTCCGAACCGGCACACGCCGTAGCCGACGACGCCGACGCGCACCTTGCGGTCGGAAACAGGCTGCCACGGCTTCTGGGCTTGGCTCTCCTGGCCGGCGGCTGCCCGCCCGGTTAACCCGGCCGCCGCCATCGTTCCCAGCGAAACCCACCCGACCTGCTCCAGGAATTCGCGCCGATACATGGTTTGGATAGGACTGTTCGACATGACCTGGCCTCCTTTTTCTCCTTGATGGTTCTCCGAAGACCGCGTGCTCTTGACGGTGCCCACCGAATCACCGCCATTCTAATCGGACCCCCTGCCCGCGCCAACGCGGAGAACGTGTATGGAGACTCGATTTAGCGTGGCATGGGCTTGGGGTCCCCAACGCAGAATGCCGCGTTGGGGGCCCCTTCCAGCCCATGGATCATCGGCAGGATGCCGATGCCACGAAGCCCCACGGGCAGGATGCCCGTGCCATTTATCAGACACGTTCTGAGGGACGGGATTTTGGAGTGATGGGGTGTTGCGAAGGCGAGCCGCCCATCCATCATTCCATCATTCCAACGGAAGAGCTTTACAGGGGCTTTGCCGGGGGTTTAGAATGGCGCCACTGGAGTCATGGGCGATTGGACGTCATGGAAGACACGGATAAAGCTGCGTTCGACTTTCGGCCGGGCGACCACGGCCAGGCCCGCCTGATCCTCAAGGGCCGGCTGGACCGCGATACGACCGCCTCCATCTGGCGGGACAGCACGCAGGTGGTGCGGCAGGCGCGCATTCCGCGCCTGGTCGTGCAGGCCGGGGAGGTGGTCTACTGTGACGGGGCCGGCGTGGCGCTGCTGGCGGAGTACAAGCACATCCAGCGGGAGCACGGGGGGCAGATCGAGATTCAGGGGCTGCGCCCCCAGTTTGAGCAGTTGATGGCGGTGCTGGAAATCGATCATTTGGTGGCGCCGCCCAAGCCGGCGGGGACGATCACGAGCTTCATTCGCCACGCGGGCTTTGTCCTCAACCTCGGCCAGTGGACCGCCGGGTTCGTTCGCAGTATGGGCACGGAGACCAGCTTCACCGGCGAGGTCTTCGCCAAGCTGCTCAAGGCCCTCACGCATCCGCGCGGCCTACGCTGGAAGGAGACGCTGATCATCGCCGAGAAGGCCGGAGCCAACGCGGTTGCCATCACCGGTCTGTTGGGTTTTCTGATCGGAACGATCCTGGCGTTCCAGACGGTGGCCGCCATGCGGCAATTCGGCGCGGAAGTCTTCGTGGCCGACCTGGTGGTGATTGTGCTGTTTCGCGAGCTGGGACCGCTGATCACGGCGGTGCTGCTGACCAGCCGGACCGGGTCCGCGTTCGCCGCGGAATTGGGCACCATGAAGGTGAACGAGGAGATTGATGCCCTGACCACGATGGGGCTCGACCCGGTGCAATTCCTGGTCCTGCCGCGGATCATAGCGGTTATCGGCGTGATTCCGCTGCTGACCATGTTCAACATGCTCATGGGTCTGGTCGGTTGCGGCCTGGTCATGGTCTCCTGGGATATACCTGGCGCGATCTTCATGGACAGAATCCGCTATGCCGCGACGTTGACCGACCTGTTCGGGGGGCTCGCCAAGACCTTCGTTTTCGGCACCCTGGTGGCGGGCATCGGCTGTCTGCGGGGGCTCCAGACCGGCGTCGGCCCGACCGCCGTCGGCGATTCCACCACCCGGGCGGTGGTCAGCGGATTGATCGCCATCATCGTGGCCGACGGCGTCTTCGCGGTCGTCTATTACTTCCTGGGGATTTGAAAGAGAAGTCTGATGGTTGATGTTTGAAGTATGAGGGCGGGCGGCGTGCGTCTTCAAATCAACCATCAACCATCAACCATCAAAAATTGAAAGGTCAGATGGCAGACGAGCCCATTATCGAAGTGAAGGACCTGGTGGCCGGCTACGAGGACACCGTCATCTTGCAGGACATCAATTTCGAGGTCCGCCGGGGCGAGGTCTTCGCCGTGCTGGGCGGCTCGGGCTCCGGCAAGACCACGCTCCTGAAGAACATGATCGGTCTACAGAAGCCGTTGCGCGGCGTCATCCTGATCGACGGGACGGACGTCGTGGCCGCCGAGGGCGAGGAGCGGCTGCGGGTGCTCAAGAAGATCGGCGTGGCCTACCAGAGCGGCGCACTGTTCGGCTCGATGAGCGTTCTGACGAACGTCGCGCTGCCGCTGGAGGAGTTCACGGATCTGCCGCGGCGGGCCATTGACATGATCGCCCAGATGAAGCTCAAGGCGGTGGGCTTGCAGGGGGCCGCGTACAAAATGCCCTCGGAATTGAGCGGCGGCATGCGCAAACGCGCCGCGATCGCCCGGGCCTTGGCCATGGACCCGAAGATTCTGTTTCTGGATGAGCCGTCGGCCGGCCTCGATCCGATCACCTCGGCCCAGCTCGACGAGTTGATCCTGCAATTGTCGCGCGATCTGCAGATCACGTTCGTCATCGTAACCCATGAGCTGCCGAGTATTCTAACGGTGGCGGATCGCGTGATCATGGTCGATAAAGACGCCAGGACGGTCATCGCGACCGGCACACCGCAGGAACTGCGCGATCAGAGCGCCAATCCCGTGGTACGCCGGTTCTTTAACCGGCAGTTGGGTCGAGATGTTAGAATTGATAATGGATAATTGATAATGGATGATTTGAAGGAAGACCGGCCGCCTCTTTCAATAGTACATCATCAATTATCCATCATCCTTTGAATGGGTTTACCGGATGGATGCGAAGCCGCACTATTTTCGAATCGGTCTGTTTGTCCTGATCGCGTTGGCCCTGATCGTGCTGGCCGTGATTTTGTTCGGCGCCGGTCTCTTCGCGCCGGACCGGTTGTACATCGAGTCGTACTTCGCGGAGTCGATCACCGGCCTGAGCGTCGGGGCGCCGGTGGAGTTCCGCGGGGTGCGCATCGGCCAGGTCGAGGAGATCGGGTTCGTCGGTAGTGCGTACTCGCTGGAGCCCGAAACTCCCGCCGGCGCCCGGTTCTCCTTTTGCGTCCGGGTGGTGGTCGGCGTGCTGCGCGCCGCGCTGCCGGAACCGGATTATCCGGATATCGGGGCGTTCCTGACGCGGATGGTCGGACAGGGATTGCGGGTCCGCGTTTCCTCGAACCTGCTGACCCAGCAGGCCTACCTCGATCTCGATTTTCTCGATCCGGAGCGTTTCCCCGTGGAACCGCCGCCCTGGACGCCGAGATACCCGGTGATTCCCTCGGCGCCCGGGGAGTTTACCACGATCCGGGGCTCCATCGACAATATCCTGGGCCAGTTGCAGGCGATTGACGCCCAGGGTCTGGCCGCCAGCCTGGAGAGGGTCTTCACCGCGTTGGATACGGCCATCACGGAGGCCAATCTGGCGGAGCTCAGCAAGGAGGGCCGGGCCCTGTTGCAGGTGGGGCGGGAGAAGATCGAGACCTTGGAGACGGCCAAGATCAACGCGGCGGCCCAGGAGTTCCTGGCCGCTCTGAACCGGGCCGTGGACGACGCCAACGTTCCGGAGCTGAGCCGGCGGCTTTCGGATATCCTGACCCTATTGGACCAGAAGCTCACCGCTCTGGACGCCGAGCGGATCAACGCGGAGGTCCGGCGGGTGCTGGCTTCTCTGGATCGGGCGGTGGCGGATGCGAATGTCCCGGCCGTCAGCGGGCAGGCCCAGGCCCTGCTCGCCGAGCTGCGGACCACCAACCGGCACCTCCAGCGGTTGTTCGCGCCGCCGGAAGGAGTGGGCCGTCTGCCCAATGTGCCGGAGGTGGTGGCCCGTTTCCACCAGGCGCTGGGGAATCTCAACGCCTTGATTACCGAAGAACGCCCCAATATCGAAAGAACCTTAGGCGGTCTGCAGGACCTCGTGGACAGCATGAGGGATCTGGTCAACGCCCTGGAGCAGGATCCCGCGGGGCTCCTCTTCGGCAGGCCGCCGCGCAGACCGGAGGCATTGAAGTAGAAATTTGATGGTCGATGTTTGATGTAAGAAGTAAGAGGACGCGGGAAGTTTGATGTTTGAGGCAAGAGGTAGGATCGGAACCATGAACCAGAACAATCAACCAGCAGCGATCAACCATCACACCTCCAAATCAACCATCACTCATCGACCATCAACCATCCACCTTTGGCACTTCCCGCCGGCGTGGTTCTTGGTTGCGGTTCTCTTTGCCTTCACCGCCCTCGGGTGTTTCCCGAGGTCGGCCGACGACCGCAGGTATTTCATTGTCGACGCCACGCGCGAGGTCAAGCCCACCGCCGTCCGCCCCGGTGCTACCCTGCGCCTGCGCCGGTTCGAAGTGGATGCGGCGTTTGCTTCGCGG
>VGYL01000125.1 GCA_016872975.1 Planctomycetota bacterium | reverse complement strand
GACGGGACATCCGAGGCCGTGCCGTTCAACATGACAATTGTCACTTACACCTTGACGGTCGAGGTTGTGGGCAGCGGCGGCGAGATCACCGGCGGCGGCATTTTCAGGGAGGGCCAAGTGGCTCTCGTTGCCGCACTACCGGCAACGGGCTATCGCGTCAAGTCCTGGACCGGGACGGATAACGACAGTTCAAAGGCCAATAGCAGCACGGTGACGATGACATCTCCCAAGACGGTAACGGTGGAGTTCGAGCCGATCCCATGTACGCTGGAGGCATCCGTGGTGGGTGGCAACGGCAGTGTCTCCCCGACGAATCAAACGTACAACTACGGCCAGGTGGCTTCGCTTGTGGCGCAGCCGGATGCGGGGTATCGGGTCAAGGCCTGGACGGGGACGGACAGCGACGGCTCCAAGGACAATGGGAACTCCGTGACGATGACTTCGGACAAGATAGTTACGGTGGAGTTCGAGCGGGCCCCCTGTACGCTGGGGGCGTCTGTGGTGGGCGGTCATGGCAGCGTTTCGCCCACGAGCCAGACGTATGACTACGGCCAGGTGGCTTCGCTGCTGGCGACGCCGGATACGGGCTACCGGGTCAAGGCGTGGACGGGGACGGACAACGACGGTTCCAAGGACAATGGGAACTCCGTGACGATGACCTCGAACAAGACGGTGACGGTTCAGTTCGAGGCGATCCCGCCGAGCGCGTTGTCCGTCGAAATGGTCGGCAGCGCCGACCCGGTGGACGCGAACGATCAAGTGACCTATACGATCACCTACGGCAATTCCGGCCATCCGGGCACGAACAATACGGTGATTACCGAGGTCCTGCCGACGGGCATGAGCTATGTGACCGCTTCAGGCGGGTCGGTCTACGCTCCGTCGTCGCGGACGATCACCTGGAGTATCGGGACGTTGGCCAGTGAGACGGTCGGGCAGACGGTGTGGTTCGTCGGCAAGGTCGATGGCAGCATGGCGGAGGGCGGGACGATCACGCATAACCAGTTGAGCATCCGCAGCGACGAGACGGGTACGGTGGCGGCGGCGGCGGTGACGACGACGGTACGCGACACCAAACCGCCACAGGTCTCGGGGCAGTCGCCTGCCGACGGGGCCGAGATGGTTCCTTGCGGCGGGTTGGTTCAGTTGCACGTGACTGACGGCGGTTCCGGCGTCCGGTACGATGGCGGGACGGTGACGATCCGCATCGCAGGCGACCTGATCTACGATGGGGCGCATGAGACCTCTGCCGGGGTCTACGATACGAGGTCGAGGGATCAAGTGGTGCGCGGGATCTGCCGGCGGACCGGCACGGCGGCGGACTATGAGTTCACGTTCACGCCGACGACACGGTTCGACCATGAGCAAGAGGTGGACGTAGCGGTGACGGCGTCCGACGTTGCGGGCAATAGCGATACGGTGAGCTACTCGTTCAAGACGCAGACGCGGTCGTTCGGGAAGAACGCCAAGGTCAACAGCGACACGGGCACGCTGATCCAGGACCATCCGGCGACCGCGACGGATTCGGCGGGGAATATCTGGGTGGTCTGGGACCAGCAGGCGACGGGCGCAGATACGGATATCTACATCGGCAAGCTCGCGCCGGGCGGCAGCGCCTTCGGGGCCAGCACCGCCGTCTACACGGGGGCGAACGCCCAGAGCCACCCGGTCATTGCGGTGGACCGCAACAACGGGCTCTACGTGGCCTGGCAGAGCCAGGCGGCCAACGGCAAGTGGGACGTGTACATGTCGCGTTCGAGCAACGGGACCACGTGGACCGAGCCGCTGGCGGTGAACGTGGGCGATCCGAACAACACTAGCAGTCAGAGGTTCCCCTCGATTGCCGCCGACAGTCGAGCGCCGGGCACGGTCTACATCGCCTATGAGGATGATCGGGCGGGGAACAAGGATATCTGGGTTGCCACCTCGACAAACGGGACCACATGGACGGAGACTCGGATCACGAGCCACTCCGCAGACCAGACGCAGCCCAAGGTCTTCATCGACCCGAGCGACAGCACGGCGTACATCCTGTGGACGGACGCCCGGAACGCGGCCACGCAGGGAACGAACATCTACGCCGCATCGTCTGCGAATGCGTGGAACAATGTCGCTGTGGTAGCCGGCGCCAGCAACGAAGCCAGTGCGGTTGGTGTCGCCTACGGCACGATCTATCTCGCTTGGGTTTCCCAGCAGAGCACGCCCGCGAGTGTCTACTATCGCAGCGATGTGGGCGGTCTTCCGATTGCAGGGTTCGCGATCGCCGACGAACCGGGCGTCAGCCAGGCAGCGCCGTCGCTGGCGTTGCGGCGCGACGCCAGGGGCACGAAGCTGTTCGCGGCGTGGCAGGACGGCCGCGATGTCAAGAACAACAACAACGATACGGATATCTACTTCGCCGAGGGCGGCTGGCTGTTCGGGACGAACATCCTGGTCAACGATGATTCCGGCACGAGCGCCCAAACGGCTCCCGCCGTGGGCGTGGACGGGAAGGGCAATCCCTACGTCGTGTGGGTCGATGAGCGCAATGGCAACAAGGATATCTACTATGCCGGGGCCGTGTGCATCGACGCTCCCTTGCCGACGACGGTGGTCACCACGGGCGGCAAGACCACGGTCAGGGCGACGGGCCAGGCGAATCTCGAAGCGGAGATCCCCCAGATGCCCAGCGGTGTCCAGGCCGGTCAGATCACCATCGCCGAAGTGAGCAACCCGCCGGAGATGCCGTCCGGCACGAATGCAGTCGGGTTGCAGTATGAGTTCGGACCGAGTGGGTTACAGTTCGCGACGCCGGTAACGATTCGTATTCCGCTGACGCAAGATCCCGGCTATACCACCTACCGCGTTTACCGGTACGATCCGGATGATCTGACCAGCCCATCGTTCCCGTGGACGGAGAGCGGCATCCACAACCCGGCCACCAAAGTAGTGGCGGCCGGCGGGACGTATCTGGAGGTCCAGGTGGACCATTTCAGCATCTATGGTGCGGCCGGCATCACCGTTCCGCCGCCCGGCGGCGGTGGAGGAGGCGGGGGCGGGGGCGGATGTGCGCTTTCTCCGTATGGCAACGGCCGCCCGGTGGAATTCATGGTGCCCTTTGTCGCGTACGTGCTGGTTCTGTTCGGTGCACGCCTGGCATACAGGGGTCGTCGGTGTAAGGGATAGCGTCGGCATAGGGTGTGCTATGATGCACACCAATTCGAAGGTGGATAGGATCTGGCGTGCCCAGCACACTCTACATGTTGATGGCCACGAGCCTGGTGATTGGATCGCTTGCCTTGACCCACCGCGTGGATTGGCTCGGCGGTTGGCCGATCGGTCCCTCGGTCTTGCTGGCAGGTTCCCTCATACCCGCGTTGCTCCAGGGCCGAGGGACGGCGGAGCTTGGCCTGCGGATCGGTCGGTTGCGCCGGACGGTGCGATGGACCTGCGTCGCCGCTGTGGTTCTGGGTGCGCTCGGCTTGGGCGGCGTCTCCGTTCTGGGACATATCGGGATGGAGCTTCCGCTACGGCTCTGCGGGCCCCCGGAGAAATGGGGCCTGTGGGCGCTCTATCAGTACCTGTATGTGGCCGTGCCTGAAGAATTGTTCTTCCGAGGCTACCTGATGACTGGTATAATGGGTCGAGTGCGCCTGGTGACGGACAAGGGCGTTTGGCGGTCGCCCAGCGCCAGTGCCGCGGTGCTGGCGTCTGCCGCGGTTTTTGCCTTGTCTCACGCCTTGGTTCTGGGCGACCCAGCCGGGTGGGTGACGTTCGTTCCCGGATTGGTTTTTGCGTGGCTGTTCGCCAGGACAGGGTCCCTGGCGGGACCGATTCTACTCCATGGCACAGCCAACGTCGGCTATCGAGTGATGGGGCTGTATCTCGTTTAGCGGCAAGCGCCGGAGATTTCGCGATGGGCTACGTCGGGCCATCCGGCAAACTGTTGTGGGCCGTCAGCCTCGGCTTCGCGGCGGGAGTCCTCTTTGTGACCGTCGTGCCGTGGTTCCAGGGATCGTTCGTGCCGATGCAGCATCGGCAGGATGCCGATGTCATAATGCCTCGCGGGCAAGGTGCGCGCGACACGCAAGGGCATGATACCCTCGCCACGGAAGAGCACGGACAGGATGCCCGTGCCACGGACCATGGGCGGGACGCCCATGCTACTTTCTCTGACAGCGAGGCCAGACGGGACCAAGCGCGTGGGTATGTCGCGGTGATTACCAAGCGGAATATCTTCCAGAAAGGCTGGGCCGCGGCTTCCCGGACGGATAGTCCGGCACGGACCGATACGGGGCCGGCGGGGGAGGCACAGACGCAGGCACAGACCAAACCTCCGCTGGCATTTCGCCTCCTGGGGACGGTGGCTTCCGAGGAGGCGACCTCGTATGCCGTGTTGGAGGCTTCCGAAAGCAGGGCTCAGGATATCTACCGGATCGGCCAGACGATCGGGGATGCCCGGATCGAGAAGATCGAGCAGAATCGCGTGGTGGTCCTCCGTCATGGCAGCCATGAGGTTCTGGAACTCGTTCTGACCGGGCCACCGGCAGCGCCGACACGACCGGTTACAGCAGCGGCGCCGGCCCCGGCCGCTACCCAAAGCCGTCCTGAAGAGCTGGTGCGAGTCGCAGCCGATGGCGGTCGGCAGATCAACACGGCGGCACCATCATCACAAATCAGCCAGGCGGCTCAGTCCTTTCTGCACGCGATCAAACTGTCGCCACACGTTGTGGACGGCCAGAGCGTGGGTCTGCGTATTTCGGGCCTGGGCGACTCCATGATGGCCCAGCTCGTTGGATTGCGGGATGGGGATGTCATTCGGACGGTCAACGGCCATCCGGTTACCAGTCACAGCAAGGCCGTGCAAGTCCTCAACAAGGCCCGCCAGGTAGGTAGAGCGGAGCTTGGCTTTCTGCGAGATCAAGAGAGCAAGTCCCTGGCCTTTCGGACCAGCGCGTGGTAACTGCCAGCCGGCCGGGCCTTCTCCGGGAGATTCACACGAGGAGAGACAACAGAGACAAATGAGTTGCAGTATCCGCAGATCATGTCATTGCGAGCGAAACGCGGCAATCTGCCGGTTTCCGCAGATTCAGGAAGAGCAAGAGCGTCGGCTGTGCCGTGAAGCCATGCTATTCGCCCTTTGCTTATCCGCCATCTTGCCCTGCCTTTCCCTCTCGCACGGCCAGGATGCGTCGGGTTCCGAGCCGGCCACGGCCATGCCGTTTCTCCAGGAACCTGGCGCAGGAGATGCGTTGATCTCGCTCGACTTCAACGCGGTCGATATTCGCGTCTTCATCAAGACCATCGGTCAGTTGACGGGCGTCAACTTTCTCGTCGACGACAAGATCCAGGGAACCGTCACGCTCATTTCACCCAGCAAGATCCGCACGGTGGATGTGTACGCTGTGCTGGAGTCTGTCCTGCAAACCAAGGGGTATGCGGCCATTCCGGCGGGTACTCTGGTGAAGATCGTGCCCCGGGCCGAGGCGACCCGAGGGAATGTGCGGACCCAGATCGGGGCCGACCCCGGTATGATCCCGGTCGATGACAGCCTTATCACACAGATCATCCCTCTGCGGCACGCGGACGCGGCGCAGACCGGGACCGCTTTATCCACTCTCGTTTCGACCGGGGGCCAGGTCGTAACGTTCCCGGAGACGAACACGGTCGTTGTGACAGACACCGCCTCCGCCGTGCACCGCGTGGCCCGGATTGTGGCGGCCCTGGACCGGGCGGGGCCGCAGGAGAGGATTGAGGTTGTGCGACTGAAGTATGCTTCGGCCAATAGTATCGCCGGGCAGATTGCCCAGATCATGCAGCGTGGGCAGATGCAGGCGCGCCTGCGTCGGCCCCCGGCGTCAGCACAGGTACTGCTCGATACCCTGAGACTCGTCCCCGATGATCGCACCAACTCCGTGGTTGTCGCAGGGCATCAGAACGAAGTAGACGTGGTCAAAGAATTGATCGCCAGGCTCGATGTAGAGCGCCCTGTGGAGGCAGGCTATGTTCATGTGATCCCCTTGGAGCACGCCCAAGCCAAGGAAATCGAGAAGACCGTATCCGCGGCCCTGGGCCGGATTACGGGGCCGACCAGTTCGGACAACCGCGAGCCCTTTCACGTCACATCGGATGAAGGGACAAACTCGCTCGTCGTCGTGGCTTCGCCCCAGGACTACAGGCTCGTGGAAGAGATGGTGGCGAAGCTGGACACCGTGAGAGAACAGGTGCTCATCGAGTTTCAGATCGTTGAAGCGAGCACCAACGTTCTGGCGGAGTTGGGGTTTGATTGGGCTACCCTCGATCAGGCCGTTGCCAGCAGCGTCCGGGGTTTCGGGTTTACCAATCTCGGGCCGAGAGTCGAAGCCGCCTCGGGAGACCTTCACGGTGTTGGTGTGGGTCTGTGGAAAGGCACGGATGGTGCACCGCAGATCGGCGCTATTCTCCGGGCACTGGAGAAGAACTCCGGCGTCAACATCCTGTCCACTCCCCACGTACTGACCTCCAATCATCAAGAGGCACACATCACCGTGGCTGATAATGTGCCCTATGTCAGTCAGTCGCGGGTGACCGAATTCGACCCGGCAACGCCAACCGCGATACGGACTTTCGCGTTCAAAGACGTGGGAATCGAGTTGACGGTTCGGCCCCATGTCAGTGGCGCGGGCTTGGTGCGTTTGGAGGTCGAAGCGAGTTTCAGCAAGCTCATCGAAGGCACGACGGGGCTGGGGGCTGAGATTCCGACGACCGCACAGCGGAAGGCCAAGACCACCATCTCCATCATGAGTGGCACAACGGTGGTGCTCGGCGGCCTGATGCGGGACGACAAAGAGAAGGTCGTGAAGAAGGTGCCGCTGCTGGGCGATTTGCCATTGGTCGGCGTCCTCTTTCGGGCGAGCAAGGACCGCACACAGAAGACAAATCTGCTTCTGTTCATCACCCCTCGTGTCTTGGCAGATCGTGAGAGCCTCGATGCCATAACCGAATACAAGAAACAGGAGCAGGCCAGCAATAGGGGGAATTGAAGCGGGCGTTTCATGCGGTCTGCCCTTGAGATAAGCTTCAGCGGTTGAAAAGATGTCGTTCGTGGTTCGAAAGCAGTCGTCGGTAGCCGGTCGGCGGTGGGTATGGAGTTCCCAGTTGACAGTTCCCAGTTGCGGCCTGCGGCCTGAGGTTGCCGCGCTTCGCTCGCAATGACATTATTACCGCGCTGCGCTCGCACTTGTCTGATCTGCGGTTGAAGAAGAGTTCTTGAACCGAGGATGACAGAAAGGAAAATGGCGGAAAAGAAGATCAATCCGGAAAAACACGGGACCTTCTTCGGCTCTCCTGATGTTCCTTTCTACCCTCTTCTTTTCTACCCCTCTTGGTTCCGGGCGCGGTTGATCAGCAGTTCTCAGCGGTCGGTTCCCAGTTCCCGGTTCGGCTTGCGGCCTGCGGCCTACCGCCTCCGGCCTTCTGTCGTCCGTCCTCTGTCCTTCGTCCTCCGGAACTTGGCGTTCTTTGCGTCTTGGCGAGAGAACTGGTTTTGGTTGCGGCCGAAGGCCGCGCTGGGTTCATCCGTGTGAATCGGTGTCGGACAGGCCGTTCTCGTCACGCAAGAGCGCGGGCAAGCGGCTGTCCTACATCCCTTGTTGCGGCTTTTGGCGTTTTTTGCGGCGAAGCGGGTTCCCGGTTCTCAGGAATTCGGTGGGGCAAGCCCCACCCTACAGGTTCTGATCTCCGCGTCTCGGCGTCTCTGCGCGATGAGTCGTTGGGTTGCTGCCACAGGGCGTGGCGCGTCCGGAACATCTCCGTGCAGGGCGAGCGTGGGCTCCCAACCGCGATTCATCGCGTTTGGGGACCCCGTCCCCGCTGGCCGAAAATCGGGCGGGGACGCCCAAACTACGAAGAAACGCCTCGCGGCGTCACTACAAACGCGTACGCCGTCGCATGGGGACCACTCGGCCGGAGTCGCGTCGCCCACCACGCTCGGCGCGGAATCTCCATTTGTGCCATAGGAATATACGGGAACTACGGGGCCGCACCTTGTTTTCGCGGCGGAACGAGGCCCTCCCGACCAGCCGTACCACCAAAGATGCTCAACACACTCCGGTGAGCACCTTTGGCCGGGGTTGAGCATCTTTGGGCGGTGGCCCCCATCTTGCGGCTTTTACCTGCTTCGCCGCCGGGCGGGGAGTTTGGGGCTTGGGGACCTCGGCGCGGTTCGGTATAATCCGGCGGGCGCCGGAGCGGCGGGCGAATGGCCGACCGGGTGAGGCCGGGTCGAACAAGGAACGTATAAAGACAGTCTATGGCTATAGTTACGTTACAGGACATCCACGTGGCGTTCGGGCCGGAGGTGGTGCTGGACGGGTTGAACCTCCAGCTCCATGACGGTGAGAAGGTCGGCATGGTTGGGGCCAACGGCTCGGGCAAGACCACGATTCTGCGGCTGATCACCGGCCAGGTGAGGCCCGATATGGGGCGGGTCATCCGCCAGAAAGGGCTGCGGATCGGGTATCTGCCCCAGGAGGCCACCTTCAGCGGCCAGCGGACCGTCCTGGAGGAGATGCACGCGGGCGTCGAGCACCTGCTCAAGCTGCAGGAGGCGATCCACAGCGTTTCGCACGAGATGGAGAGCCTCACGGGGACGGAGCTGCAGGCCAAGATGCGGCAGTACGACCGGCTGAACCACGAGTTCGAGATCGCCGGCGGGTACGAGTACGAGACCCAGATCCAGATTACTCTGGCGGCCCTGGGCTTCGAGCCCCAACTGCATCACGTCCGGACGGACGCCCTCAGCGGCGGGCAGCTCTCCCGCTTGGGGCTGGCCCAGGTGCTGATGCTCCAGACCGATCTGCTGCTGCTCGACGAGCCGACGAACCACCTGGACCTGCAGGCGACCGAGTGGCTGGAGCGGTTCCTCGCCAACTACCGCGGGGCGGCGGTCATCATCAGCCACGACCGCTACCTGCTGGACCGGGTCGCCTGCAAGATCATCGAGGTCCGGGACCGCCGGACCGAGGTCTGGCCGGGCAACTACAGCAACTACGTCCTGGCGAAGGAGACCGTCCAACTCCAGCAGGAGCGGGAGTACCTGCGGCGGGTCGAGATGGTCGAGCGGACCCGCGACTTCATCGCCCGCAACAAGGACCAGGAGGGGATGCGCGGCACCGCCCGCGGGCGCAAGACCCGCCTCAACCGCCTGCTCAAGGAGAACCCCGACTTCCTCGACAAGCCGGCCAGCTACAAGACGATCAGCTTCTCGTTCGGCAAGACGGACAAAACCAGTGACCTGGTCTTGCGGTGCGAGGGCCTGGGCAAGTCCTACGGCGAACTGACCTTGTTCGAGGACCTGACATTCGACGTGCTCAACGGCGAGCGGCTCGGTATCACCGGCCCCAACGGGACCGGCAAGACCACGCTGATCGAGCTGGCCCTCGGCCGGGCAGAGCCCTCCGCCGGCCGTATCCGCATCGGGGAGAGCCTCCGCATCGGCTATCTCGACCAGCATGGGGACGTGCTGGACCCGAACCGGACCGTGCTCGACGAGGCTTGGAGCGCCAATCCCGAGCTGGTGCCGGAACAGGTCCGCCGGCGTCTGGGCGCGTTTCTGCTGTCAGGCGACGACGTGTACAAAATGTGCAGCGAGCTGAGCGGCGGGCAGCGCAGCCGGCTGATGCTCTGCAAGCTCGTCCTCTCCGAGCCGGACGTCCTCATCATGGACGAACCCACCAACCACCTGGATATTGCCAGTCGCGAAATGCTCGAAGCGGCCCTGGACGACTACACCGGGACGATCCTCACCGTCAGCCACGACCGCTATTTTCTGGATCGGACCGTCGATAAGCTGCTCGTCATCGGCACCGACGAATTCGGTCAGCGCCGGCTCGGGCGGACGGAGTTCATCACCGGGACGCCCGCGTATTCCGTCTACGCCGAGACGATCCGCCAACGGACCGAAGCCGAGGAACAGCGCGCCGCACGCGAGCAGAAGGGAGCGAACGGTCCCGGCCGGGCGACAGGTGACGAGAGCCGGACCGCGAGCCCCGCGAACAAGGCGCCGGAGGAGCTCAAGCGTTTCAACAAGTACACGGTCGATCAATTGGAGGACATGATCCTGCGCCTGGAGCACGAGATCGACGGCATGAAGCAGCGCTTCGGGGACGCGGAGATCTACAAGAATCCCGACCGGCTGGCGGACCTGCAGCAGACGTACCACGACAAGCAGTCCGAGCTCGACCTGCTCTATCAGGCCTACGACCGCCGGGCATAGAGGGCCGTCGGCGGGCCGTTGCCGGTAGTCGGCGACAGAGGGCCGTCGCCGACTACCGACTCTGGCCGTTCGTACGGTCATCTCGTCGACATGGCCGGCCGGATCGGGGCGGTCACCCCGATCGGCTCGTAGTTGAACTTCTGCCCGCCGATGGAGGCTTCGGCCATCAGACCGGTCTCGCTCATCGTGAAGACGGCCACGTTGTCGGCATAGCGGACCTTGGCCGAGGCGCCGCTACGCAGGGCGACCGCGGACGCCTGGGCGGCAAAGGTCAGATCGCCGCGCTTGAAGCGATCCACGGCGTCCGGAATCTCAAAGAAGATGAGCTCGCTGTAGGACTGCCCGCCCAAGGCCAGGCCGAAGGTGGCTTGTGTCAGGGAGACATAGCCGGTCGGCAGTCCATTCTCGAAGAGAATGCCCCGTCCGAACGCCCCGCCGACACCGACGGCGCCTTTGCCGACCGTCGGGAAGACGGCATAACCCGCGGACGTATCGAAGAACGTCTGCAGATCCGGGTCCGTCTTCAAGGCGACCTTGATGGTCGTCTGGACCTGGTCTTCCAGGCTGATCCTGCCCGCCTCGGTTCGTGGTGCGGTGGCGCAGCCGGTCAGCACCAGAGCGCCGACCGCCGCGAGGGTGCATGCCACTACCAGTGTTCGCATAAGAGACTCCTTCCCTTGCAAGAACTCACGTGGCCTACTGAAGATGTCACCCCAAGATACGCCGCCGCCGGCGCCGAAGGAAATGGGCAAATTACTTAATCCGGGTGCAGAATTACCCCACGTCGCCCCGAGCGGGGTGCATCGAGAGCCCACCGGGAGACGGGCGGTCCCGCAGCCCAATTGCCGGCAGCGGAGATCTCCCGCTGGTTCTGTATGTCCCTGTTCTCCTTGCCGGGGTCATGGAGCCGGCCGGGGCCAGTTGCTGCGGGGGGCCGGCCACTCAACGGGATTGGCCCCACAGGCGATTGCCGGCTTCGGGATGATCGCCGACCGCGTGGCCGTTATCGTCCAGGACATAGCCGAGGTCCACCAGCGACAGGCTTTGGGCGTGGCCGTCGATGAAGGAGACGTTGGTCCGGCCGTGGTGCCGGGCGGAGGCAGGCGAATGGGCGATCGGCGCATCCGTGCCGGGTCCAAAGCGGTCGGCTCCGACCTCGCGGGCCACCTTGGGCGGGTCCAGCGTATAGGAGTGCGGCCCGTGGGAAAGGCCCCCGCCCCGACTGTCGGCGACGATCACCGTCTCCGTGGGCCGGCGGATCTTCCCGGGCGCGACCGGGAAGTTCTGGTACCGGCCGTTCACGACCCGGGCGTTGCCCAGGTACTGCCAGTTGTAGCCGTAGGAGCCGTTGCGGATGTCGCGTCGGTCATAATCCGGGTGTTGGAACGACGGGCAGACGAAGTAGTCATTCGTCATCAGCAGCGTGTCCTTGTCTCCGAAGGAGCCTTGCGCGCGGTAGGGTGTCGGGTCGATCACCGGGCCCACCCCCTGGTCAAAGAACCACTGCCAGCGGGGCAATTGGGCACCGTACCGGTTCACGTAGATCACGCCGGGAGTGAGGGACGCCATGCGAAACGGCGGAAACGCCCCCTCGCTGTCCACGTACATCGCGCCCGCCAGGGCCAGTCGCCGGACGTTGGCCAGGCACACGGTGGAGCGGCCGCTCTCCCGCGCCCGGCCTAACGCGGG
>VGYL01000124.1 GCA_016872975.1 Planctomycetota bacterium | reverse complement strand
ACATCCTTGTTTCCGAACGAAAGCAGGTAGGGAAACTCCATCCCGCCCCGCGGGTTTCGAGCGTCCTTGCGCCGCGTGAAGATCTCTCCCCGGAAGGTCCAATGCTTCAAATCGGGTGATGTGAAGATCACGATGCCATCCCCCAAATCGCCGTCGCGACCGCCATTATATTGATCCGAGGTGAGGCAATACCAGGTGCCACCTTCCTTCCAGATGTGGCCATCGTGATGGTAATCAGGCATGACCACTTGTTTATCGGGAAAGGACACCAGCCCGTCGCGGCTGCGGGCGAGGATACCGTGGTCGTCCCAGTCGCCGGGCGCGCCGCGACGATTGCCCTTTTGGCCGATGGCGGAGTAGATCGCGGTCGGCACGCCGTCGTCGTCGAGGAAATGGTTGTTCAGCCAGATGCCGTAGATGTCGTCGGGGCTGTCGGCCCACGGACCGATCGGCCACTGGGTCCAACGCAGCAGGTCGTCGCTCACGTAATGGTCGAGGCTGTTGTAGGCGAGCCGGCCGTAGATGTTGTGGTAGGAGAAGACGTGGTAGCGGCCCTCGTGAAACCACGCTCCTGCGGGATCGTACAGCCAGCCGAGGGGCTGGGACAGGTGAAAAATCGGGCGCTCCGGGTCGCGGGCCGCAAACTCCACCAACGACCGGCTGAGCTTGCTACAGGCGGCGACATCCTTGGCGATGGAGGCGTCGAAGAAGGCGTTATAATCGAGAATGGCTTGGTCGAACGCGCTGGCCACATTATTTGCTTTCACCTCCGAGGCGCCGCTCAGGAACGCGATCTCACCATCACGGAGCGCCCGATGCCACAAGGCCATGGTGGCGATTTGTTTGGTGCCGAACTCAACCTTCGGGAATTCCCGTTCATCTTTGGCAGGATGCCAGCGCATCGCGCCGAGCCGCAGTTCGTTGGTGAACGGCGAAACGAGCTTCTGGTGCAGTGGCAGCGTGGTTCTCAGATTCCCGTCGCAAAAGAACTCGACCCGCCCATCGCCCACGCGCAGCACCAGATCGAGCCAGCCACCACGCTCCACCGTTGCCAGCGGCATTTCGCGGTAAACCTTGCCCTGCGGCGTCTGCACACCGAGGAGCGCGATGGCGAGGCCCGAGGGATGCACGCCGAGCGTAAGGAAATCCGAGAAGAAAAGCGTCCCTGCCGCATCGGGTTCGAATCGAGCACGCGCATAGAGCGTGAGCGCATCACCTGCGGGACGGAGCAGGCTAGCCTTTTCAGTCTCCAGAGACAAAAAGCTCTTTGCTGTCAGCGTGGCCGCCACCTCTGCGCCGCCGCGTTTGCATGACTCCGCCGCCTCCGCCGCTCCGAGCGGCTCGAACTTCACCGCGCCCTTTTCCTTAAGCGCAAACGGTTGTTTTGCTGCAGCCGCATCTGCGGTCATGCGCCACACAGCCTTGGCACTCGCGAACGGGTTGTCAGCAGCATGCTGCGCGGCCGACGGCGCGAGGAGCAGGGCGGTGAGGAGAGTAAGGGTGGATTTCATGGCTGCTCCTTTTCTGAGTTGGTGTCTGAATGGTTAAGGGTAGAGACTTCTTGAGGCACAGGGCTCCATCGCCTCTATTCCTGCTGGGCGGCCCAGGCACGGATTCCTGTCACACGGTCTCCCCGGGCGTCGTTGAGGATTCCAACCCTGCCGCTCGGTTCCTCGCGCAGGCTGATCCATGACATGGCAAAGTCATTAAGGTAGAAATGAAAGAAGCGTCCGCGCTGGATCAGTCGAAACTTGACGCGCTCGCCCGGATTGCCGAGGCCGTAGAACTGCAGATCCCTCTCGATCTCGTAGTTGTAGCTGCTGCCGTCCGCGTTCAGGTAACCCATCCGAAGTTTCCGTGCGTCATCGAGGAAGATCGCCCAGCCTTGCCGACCCCCTTGGCATTCGACATAGAGTCCCGGCGATTGGAGATTGGCACCGAGCTTTTCCGAAGGCTGCTCGTAAACGTTGATACTGCCGATACCCACCACGGAGTTGTTGCTCTTGAAATTCTTCAACCTGAGGAAGCGAGCTTCCACCGGGGACTGGGTTTCGTAGAGCGATACGAAGCGGACATACTGCTCATGCTTCTTCCCAGGAAAGGTGATCCACTCTCGCCCGTCGTCCGATACCTGTAGGTCTACCTCCGTCTCCTTCCAGTTGATCGTCCACTGGATGCGCACACGTCCGATTTTCCTGGAAGCTCCGAGATCGAGTGTGAGCTCCGGTTGGTCTTTAGCGGTGGCGACCCATCTCGTATCAAGCCTGTCGTCCACGGTGTTCTGCGGAAGGAAGGCCTCGGGATGGGTTGCTGGAGTTACGGTGCCGGTTGCGGTCACTTTCGCATCCCGTGCGAGATCCAGCTCCCGATTCCTGTCCGGGATGCGGATCTCGCCCTCGATCACCGCACCCTTTGAGAAATCGACCGTGTTGGAAAGGAGCCGGAGCGGAGGGCTTCCTTTATCGGCGGCGGGACCCGATTGCAAGGGCAATGGGTGGGCCTTGAGGACGTCATTGCCGGGCCAATACTTCAGCCACAGGTCCGAGCCATCCCACACCACCTTCTCGAAAATGGGGACAACGTAATGTTCCGTGTGCCCGTTTCCTGCCCAGACGTGGAGACTCTCGTTGTAGTCCACGGACGCGAGGACGCTGCCGTCGGGGCCAGTGCCAAACCTGGGATAATAGGCGAAGAAATCGCCCAGGATGGAATTGTGCGGCGTCGGCCGGTAGGCGCCGTCGACGCTGTCGGAGGAATAGACGCGCGAATGGTTTCTCAGTTCCCGGTGGGATGGGCATACGAGAAAGTAACGATCCTTGAAGCGGAAGAAACCGGTGACCGTGTCGTGCCTGCCGTCCGCCTGCTTTTCAGTGGGCGTGGGAATGTCCAGGCGAACGCGTCCTGCCGACTCCCAATGGATTCCGTCCTTCGATTTCTGGAGATGCAGCCCACAGGAAATCCCGAAAGAATACCCCTGCTCCTGCCAGGCGAGGTTTCCCCCGTGGCCCGCCTCGCCGTCCAGCAACACGATGTTGCCCTCATAGCGGCCCCAGCCCTTGCCCTGCAGGGTGTCGCCCCCGGGGAGAAAGTAATTCAGACCCTCGGCCCTGCGCCAATGCATGAGGTCTTCTGACACCGCAACGCGCCGGACATGTTCCATCACGGGATGGTAAGCCGTGTATTGCAGGATGTAGGGGCCGCCCGCCTTCTGACTATGAATGGCCGGCGTATTGAAGGACAGCATATCCGGATCACACTCCAACGCGGGTTCGGCATTCTTCCAGAAAACGCCGTCTTTCGAAACACAGTGACCCAGGGGCCGGCCGGGCGCTAGGTTGAGGTAGTAGAAATGGTATTCCCCTCCGTGGTAAACGATGGCCTGATCGCCCCAGGCATCAAGACCGCCGGGTTCGAAAAAAACTCTGTCCACGCGGATGCCATTGCGCGAGTTTAGAGACAACTTGTGACATCCTTTACCATTTAGTGCATCCTCCCGTAACCTCGCCCTTTCCGCCTGATCCACGGGTCTTCCGAGCACGGCTTCATAGACATCCTGGACGCAGACTGGGGCCGGTGCTGCATTCGATGCTTTTGGCAGGTTTCGGTCGCCGGGCTGGGTGGCTGTGTCGGCAGCATGCAGCGCAGCCAGCGGTGCGAGCAACAGGGTGGTGAGGAATGTGAGGGTGGGTTTCATGGTTGTGCCTCGTTGCGGTTCACTTGGCCGTGGCCGGCCACGTCGGGCGGAGGGTGCGGACGCTGAAGGTCTCGAAGACCTGATCCGCAGCACCCTGCAGGCTCAGGGCCTGCTGACATTCAGGGCGGAATCCGGCCAGGTAGCGGTTGCCCGCCTCGTAGCCGTCGTTGATGAAGTAGCTGCAGATGCTGCGGTCGCAGATCAGCCGCACTTTGATGCGGCCGTTCACGGGGGAAACACTCCACTTTGGATGTATCGTGATGCCATTCCAGCCATGGACCTCGTACCTTGACTCCTTGGCGCGGAAGCTGAAGATCTCCCGGTCCCAGACCTTAAGTTGGAAATCGCCCTGCTGCGCTGCGTCCCATTCGAATTCGATGTCGAACAGGCCGGGCTCGATTTTCGAGAGTTTTGCCGGGAGCTCTTTGAGCGGGACGTTCTCGAAGTGATGCTGCTTGGAAACCAGCGTCTCGATTTCCTTCACCGGATTCAGATACAGGCGCGGGCCGGTGGAAGAGGTGCGCAGCGTGACTTCCAGGGGAAGGTTCATCCCGCCCGCAACGGGCAGGCCGGGATCGTCCTTGTAGAACTCCCAGTCATACCGCAACCCCTGAGACAAGGCGCCCATCAGGATGCAGCGCCCGCCGGGCGCGTTATCGAAGAACTGCCCCGCGAGGAAATCGCCGTGGAAACTCACCATCTTCTGCGGGTTCTGCGTGAGTGGAATGAACTCCTGTCCGTTGAAGTCACCGATCTGGTAGTGGCGGTTGCAACTGTGGAGAACCCAATGGATTTTGCTTTGATCCCCGTCCAACGGCAGGGGAACCAAGTTCGAGGACTCGCTCCACATCTCACGGGCGGTGCTGAGGTATTTCCAATCGAGGAGGTTCTTCGACTCGTAGAAGTCGTAACCCCGGATTCCGTTCAACACGTCAACGATGGCCATGACCCACTTTTTCTTCTTGGGATACCAGACAACCTTCGGGTCATGACCAGTTTTATCACGCGTGAGGAAGAGCGGGTTCTTTTCATACTGCCGGAAGGTTTTCCCTCCATCGACGCTGTAGGCCAGGGCGGTTGCTGAACGCCTGTTCTGCGAATGGAACAACAAGATCGGTGGATGCACGCCCTCTTTCAGGCCGGAGTCATTGTTATGGTCCACCAAGCCGCCGCCCGAGAAAGGTTCCCAATCCAAGCCAGGCCTGATGGCAGGTGGCTGTTCCGTCCAATGAAACAGATCCGGACTCGTGGCGTGTCCCCACAGTTCGTTGCCGCGCTCGGCACCCAGCGGATTCCATAAGTAAAAGAGGTGCCAAACGCCTTCGTAGAAAAACAACCCGTCGGGGTCATAGCTAAAGGCGCTCTTGACGGTGAAGTGCAGTTGCGGCCGGCCGGGTTCCGCGTAGATGTCTTTGGTCTCGCGAGGCTGCCGGGAAAGACTGATCTGCCGCAGGAAAGCCTCCTCGTGCTCCCTGGGGACCACCGGCTGATTGCTGGTTAAACGCAACCTCTCTCCGCTCCACGCCTCGTCCAGGGGATAGGAGGCCCAGAAGTCCACGGGAACATCGATCGCAAGCCGCATCGCCAGGCCTAGCTTCTTCTGGCCATCCACTTCCAAAGAGCAACCCACTTTCGGGGCCTGATAGCTGATCGGCACCACCAGGTAGCGCATGCCTTGAAGGTTCATTTGCTTGTCCAGGACCACGCATTGCGATTTGTGAACCACGACGCGCGTTCCCTTGGGGACTGCGTCCCCCGCGACGATTTCGTCCACCGCGATGTATGCCTTCCACCCGGCATCGCGGATCACCAACTGCGCCTCGCGTCCCAGGAAGGGGGAAACATCGAGAGCCCACGGCCGCAGGGTGCGTTCACCATTGGCCTCCAGGTGGAATTCCTTTTTCCCGTCGATGAATAATTCCAGGCTTCCGCGGGCTCCCCCGATCTGAAAATGAATGAAGCCCCGCTGAATGGTGAATTTGGGCGAAGTCAAGATTCCCTGCAGACTATGCCCATAGCTCGGATCCCAACTGTCGGCCAGACCCTTGCCGGCATGGCCCATCGGCGGCTGCGAGATCGGAAGAAAATCAAGGGGGATGTTATCAAAACCGGATACTGTCTGGATAGGAACCAAGCCTTCAAACGGCTGCCGGGCGGCCGGAAGGACTCGCGTGGGGGGATGGTTGAAGGCCTCGCCTTCCACGGTCCAGTTGCCGTAGCCCTGCTCGAAATCGGCGAGCACCACGTCGGGCTTGACGGGTTGCGATGACGTCTCGGCGGCGTGCGGCACGGCCAGCGGCGCGAGCGGGAGGGAGGTGGGGGGTGGGAGGTCGGGTTGCATAGGAGCCGTCTTCATCGGTTCACGCCTTTTCCCACGGGGCCCGGAGCTCGGGCTTCTCGGTGAGGAACTCCAGGCCGCCTCGCAACTTGCCTTCCCTGGTGAAGAAGGGATGGAAGCCCTGGCTGTTGATGCCGTTGCCATCGTAGCGATCGCGACGCGTGGAGATGGCCTTGCCCTCGCGCAGCGCCCAGCCCATCCAGCCGAAGCCGGCAGCGGATAGCAGCTCTGTGTAGAAGCGCGCCACACCGCCGCGGGTGGCGTCGTTGAGGCTGCCGGGAATGCATTCGTTGACAAGCACCGGCTTGGCATGGGTCCGGCGCAGAGCTTGATAAGCGGTGATGAGTTTTTCCAGGCCGTCACGGTCGTGGGCATACGGATGGGCGCAGAGCACGTCCACCAACGGCCCAAAGGTCTCGACATTGCCCGTTCTGCCGACAAAGCCGTTCATCGTGCCGATGGTGATGGGCTGTTTCGCGCCGCATCCGCGCACCGTCTCGGCGATGAGCTTCAACCAGGCGAACTCCTTCTGGTTCACCTCGCTGTTCAGGTCGTGGGCCTGCGGTTCGTTGCAGAGGTCCCAGATGAGCACGCGTTCATCGCTGGCGAGAGGCGTCACGAGGGCGCGAATGTAGTCGAGCTGGGGTTTCCAGTCACGAAACAGGGTCTCCGTGTAGGTGCCGCCGTAGTCCCAGTCATGGGCGTGCCAGCGGTTGAACAGGCACGGCATCGTCTTCATCCCCGCCTCGTCGATGGCCTTGACGGCATCGAGGAAATCCGCAGTCACCTTGTCGGGATTCGCCATCCAGGCGGGAAACTCGATCCAGAGCCGGATGCAGTTGGCATGCACTTGCCGTGCGAGCGACACCTCCTCGCGCATCCGCGCGCCGTCGTAACACCACCAGGCCTCCTCGATGCGCGCGCCCCACGAGGGCACGACGCTGAACCCGCGCAGCCAGGCGTAGCTGTCATAGGCATGCAGCGTGGGCTTGGCCGGGGCGGCGGCTTGCGCGGCGAGGTCGCGTGAAGGGCCCGCCCCGCTGTCTGCGGCGGCGAGGGTCCCGATGGCTTGGCGCCGGCTGAGGGGATCGGATGGGGTGTTCATGGGCGCATCTCCTTTCAGGTGTGCTTCAGATCAATGCTCAACTTCCGGCCTGCCGGGAGCGCGAAGCGGCCCTCACCGAGTCGCTTCAGGGGAAGCTGTTCGGCGCGATGCACCACGAGTTCGCCATTGACATCGGGCGGGAGGCTGAGGTCGAGCACGCGGGCGCCTTGAAGCCCGCGGCCGGAGAACCCGATCGGGCCGTGCGGGGTGTGCACAGTCAGGGCGAGGTCGGGCAGGTCGGCCAACTGCGGACTGATCTCGTAACGGGCGAACCCGGGTGCCAGCGGCCGGATGCCCGCCAGGCTCATGGCAGCCACGTAAATCGGCGCACAGCAGGCGTGGCTCCAGTTCGAGCCGGTGTCCGGTTTCATGCCCTGGTAGAACTCAGCGATCGCGTTGTTCTGCACGATGGATGGCATCGTTGCCCAGACCTCTCGCAGCTCTTTCAGCACGGCGTCGGCGCGCCCGCCCTTGACCAGCGCCCACAACCGCCAGGCGACCGGCTCGGTGGAGTTATCGATGCCCAGGTTCTTGGGCAGCGTGGCCAGCAGCTCGACGCTGCGCTGGATGCTGCCGCCGGGACACTGGTCCAGCTCGACCGCGATGCCCAGGGTCATTTCGCTGTAGTGTACGTCGCCGTCCTCGCGCCACCAGGGCAGGTTATCAACAAAAGCGCCATGCTCCTGGCTCCAGAAGCGGGCGACCGTGGCCTGCAAGACACGCTGACCGAGCTGGTCGAGTTCGGTGGCGAGTTTCGCATCGCCAAAGGCCCGGCACATCGGGGCCATCGCCTGGCTGAGGCTGGCCGCCCAGAACAGGTTGAAAGCGCACTGGCGATCCCGCTGATTCGGGAAGCAGCCGGAGAATCCCACGTAAACGATCGGGAAACCATAGTCCTCCTGGTCCACCGGCAGCAGATCGTCCGGGTTCATTTTCTCTCGCAGGTAGCTCACGAGGCGCAGCAGCCGCGGATACGGTTCGCGCAGTGGCGCGAGGTCGCCGGAGTACAGGTAATACTCCCAGCAATCGAAGGCGAAGCGGACTCCAGCATCGAGGAGCGCCCCGCAGTGCGTTGCTTCGAGCACCCGCTGACCCAGGCGGTTGAGCCGGTCGTGCGACGGCCAGCAGTCCATGAAATAGCCCTCGGGCGTACTGCCCTGGCTGAAGCTCCGCAGAAAGTGCGCGACCTGGCGGTTCTCGCCGGCCAGCATGTGAATGGCATGGCGGCATAACGATATGCCGCCGCTGTACTGATTGCGCTCGCGGCTCATGCCGTCCACGAACGTCTCCTGCGCGGCGTTGCGCATCGTATTCGTGGCGGCGTCGAAGACACGCTGCAGCGGCGCCTCAGAGGTGAGGACGCGCGGCTCGTGCGGCCAGGGATACTCCCGCTTCAGGATACCGACGCGGGAAACCACGACACTGCCGCGCCCCGGATGGAGATGCACCTGCATCCAGCGGAGGCAGTCGAAGTCGAACCATTGGAAAGTGTTCACGCCCTCGCGGCAGGTGAAGCGCGCCCATTTGTGGTGCGTGGTGTTCAGGAGCACCGGACCGCTGGCCAAACTGCCCTTCTGTGTGGACAGGTCCCAATCAGACACTTTATCCTCGTGTGAGGAATGGCCGCCCACCAGATGTGCGTCCTGGGTCATCAGCTCGAGCGTCGTGCCGGCGGGGGCATCGATGGTCACAGATGGCCAGCCGACCATCTGCTCCGGCAATGCAAAGGTGAGCGTCGTGCCGCGCTCGGGATCGAGCTCCACCCGCCAGACGCCATCGCCGATCGGCTGGACCGCCTGCGTCGGCTCTGCTGCGTAGGCATTGGGCGGCCGCACGGCGAAATACTCGGCAATAGGCCGCTTCCAGCGGATGCGATGCTGCTCGGCCAGCTCGGCGATGCCCACCCATGTCTCGCGCATTAGCGGGATGCTGCGCGGACGCAGCTCCATCTTGGAGCGGGCTTCTGCGCCATAGATGAATTTCCGCGGGCCATGAATGTGCAACATCACATCAATCGTCGGGTCGCAGAAGATCGGCAGATGGGCGGGACAGGGCGGGAGCTGCGGTTCCAGCCAATCGGCATCCTCCACGAATCCCGGCTGCGTCCATCCCTGAGGATGCTGCCGCGCGTCGAACTCTTCCTGCAACGCGCGCATATACCACATGCGATGATGCCCCGGTTGCCACGCCCGTGACAGATGGCAGCGCCACGAGGTATCTGACACCACCGTCTCGTGCCGCCCATCGGCATGTTCGATCTCCAGTTTGAAGATGAACCCCGCCCGCCCCATCGGGTGCGTCGAGTCTCCTTGCCCGAAATGCAGCACCGTCGCTCCGATGACGTTTTCGCCCGTCGTCAGCGCCTCGGTGAGATCCATGGGATCCACCTCCGGCCAGCGCGGATCGTTGGGTGCCGGGCCCCATTGGATGCGCCGGCCGTTCACTTCGAGCAGATAGCGGCTGTCGCCGATGATCCAGCCGGTCGCCCGGCGTGGCTTTTCGGTCAGGTGCAGCACGCGGCGGAACAGCACGAAGGTGTTCGGCAGCGTGCGGTCGCCGGGATACCAGAGCCACTGCGCAGGCGAAAGGTCGAGCGTGTCGCCGGGTATGTCGTCGGTCAGGTTAGGAGTGTTGTCCTGCATGTCCGTCCCCCTTGCTATAGGTTCATCTTGGAATGGGTTCAGTCGTTTCCACCCACCTGCACGCGCGTGACGGGCCGCTGCTCTTCCTTCATGTGGGTGAATTGGGTCAGCCGGATGCGGTGGGCCAGCAGGCGCTCCAGCAACCCCAGGGTGATGGATTCGTAGCCAGCCACCCCCACCAGGTTGTGCTCCTCACGCGGGTCCACGGCCAGGTTGAACAGGTATTGCACGCCGCCCTGGTCGGGATCGAAGACCAGCTTCCAGTTGCCGGTGCGGATCATCGCCGTGGTAGCCAACTCATCAAACACGGCATCATGCGCCGGCGCGACATCGCGCATCATCGCCAGTATGTCGCGGCCGGGCCGGCGGCGGTCGCGCATCGGCTCCAGCCCGGCCAGCCGCAGGATCGTCGGGTAAAGGTCCAGGTGCGAGACGAGCAGCTTGGAGATGAAGGGCCCGTTCAGGCGTTCCTCGTGCGGCACACCCGGCCCCGCCATGATCAGCGGCACGCCGGCGCTGGCCTCGTAGAAGAAACGCTTGTCCCACTGCCCGAAGTCGCCGAGCATATCGCCGTGGTCGGAGGTGAAGATGATGACCGTGCGCTCCAGCAGCGCTCGCCGGCGCAGCACGTCGAGCAGCTCGCCCACGTAGCGATCGATCAGCACGGTCTTCTGCAGGTAGTGGGCGCGGCGCTCCCGCGTGCGCGGCTCGTCGCTCGCGGCGATCGGTGCCGGGACACCAGCCGGATCGATCGTCAGCTCGCCGGGATGCCAATACGGGGGATGGGGGCCGATGAAGCCGAGGTTGAGGTAGAACGGCTGCTCCCGGTCATAGGCCTCGACGAAGCGGATGCCGTTCCTGCCGATGAAGCCATCGGCGCTGTCTTCGGCCTCGAAGGGATGCTGGAAGCCGCCCGCCCGGAGCGCGCTGCGGAAGGTTTCCAGCAGCCCGTTGGCCGCCAGGTAGTGCGTGTATTCGTCGTCGTTGTGCCCGTTTTCGCCGTCGTCCGCCACCTGGAAGACGTGATCGAAGCCGTAGCGCCGGATCGTCTCGTCCTGACCGGTCGCATCCACGCACCATCCGTAGTTGTCCACGTAGTGGTGCTTGCCGATCAGCGCAGTGGTGTAGCCGGCCCGGCGCAGGTGATGCATGAAGGTGTCGTCGCGTAGCCTGTCCGGCATCGGGTCGCTCTGGTTGCCGCACACGCCGGTCGCCGAGGGATACATGCCGGCGATCAACGAGGTGCGCGCCGGTTGGCACAGCGGCGCCGCGCAATAGGCGTTGGCAAAGCGCGTGCCATCGGCCGCCAGCTTCAAGAGGTTGGGGGTGTGCGGCCCCAGGGCGTCTCGGCGGAAGTGGTCGGTGATGATCAGGATGATATTCGGCGGCTCCATGATCGCTCCCTATGGCTGCGGCGCGTGCAACCCGGCGAGCAGCTCCGGCGTGATGCGTTTCCCCAGCAGCCAATGTTTCGAGTCGGGATACCACAGCACGTCGCTCCCTTTGCGGTTCGTGAGGCTGGAGTACATGGGCAGGTACCCGGCGCGCGCGTCGGTGGACGGCCGGCGCACCCCGTCGATGTCGTAACCCTCTGTCGCCATCAACAGCCGCGGCTCGCTGAACCAGACCGGCTGATCGGCCGCGGGCCGGTACTCGCCGACACTGAGGAACAGCGGTTCGCGGGGGGTCGCATCGTTGTGGCCGCCGGCGCCGGTGCCGCCTGGGTTGTTGTGGTAGAGGATGATGTAGCGGCCATCCGAAAGCGGATAGATGGGGTCGGGGCTGACCGGGTTCAGCAAGGGCCGGCCGTGATCCCGGTACAGCAGCGGCCGCGCGCTGCACCACGTCTCCCCATCGTCGCGGGACTGGCTCCACCAGATGGTGCCGGAGCAGCTCCGCATGACGCAGAAGAGACGACGGTCGGGCAAGCGCACGATGCTCGGCTCCTGCAGGACGCTCATGTGCGGATAGGTGCGATGCGGCGCGCGCAACGCCTTGTCCGGCGCCGAGTAGCGCACTGCCAGGTCACGCGGCTGCGGGTCGGCGTCGATGTTGGTGAAACGCATGAACTCCACCACCGACTCGATCTCGGTCCAGTCCTTGACTTCTTTCAGATAGGCGGCTGCTGGCTTGAGCCAGTGACTATAGCCCACGAAGTAACCGCCGGACAGGTCGCGCATCGGCTTCTGCCACA
>VGYL01000123.1 GCA_016872975.1 Planctomycetota bacterium | reverse complement strand
CGCGAAGCCCTCGAACGGCGGCAGCGTCCTGACCAGGGCGGCGTTCAGTCCGTAGCTCATCCGAAAGGAAGGAGCAGGGATCGTATTCTCCCAGGCGAAGAAGGTCCCGCCGTGGTTCACCCTCATAAAGAAGTCGCCTCGGTACAGAGACCCGAAGGCCCCAACCCCGGTGGTCTTGGTGGCCAGGGGACAACAGGCGACCTTCTCGGTTCGAATCGGCTGGGGCCGCCCGGGTGCATTGGGATCGATGTTGTGACCGATGTAGACACCCCTGAGAAGGGGCAGGCCGGGGCACAGGCCGCTCGTCCGGGGAAACCGACCCTCGTTGTCCATGAGATAGAGGGATAGGATCGTTCCCCATTGCCTCAGGTGCGTGCGGCAGACCGCCGCCTGAGCACGCTTCCGCGCCAGGTGCAGCGCCGGCAGCAACGCCGCCATCAGCACCGTGATGACCGCAATCACGACCAGCAGTTCGATCAGCGTGAAGCCTCTGCTTCGGATTCGCAATGTCATCGTTACCCGTTGCATAGACCCCTCGTGTGACATGTCCCACGAGTCT
This sequence comes from Planctomycetota bacterium, assembly GCA_016872975.1. Classification (GTDB taxonomy): domain Bacteria; phylum Planctomycetota; class Phycisphaerae; order Sedimentisphaerales; family Anaerobacaceae; genus PLanc-01. Next base: position 11,424 of record VGYL01000123.1, on the reverse strand, counting down.
ATCGCCGTGTCGCCGGGCTTGCGCCGGTGCCCCCCGGTGTGTCGGCGAAGTTCCTGCCGGCAACAAATGCCCGCTCAATCGGTTGGCCGGCAATCAGCAACGGCCCGAACCCGCGGGCGAAAATGGCCACGGGGTCGCCCAGGGTGCCGTCCGCGTATTCCACGACCAGGGCCAGCACGTCCGGCCAGGCGCCGGCGAGGAACAGGGCCGGGTCCAGGCTGGTGCCCGCCAGCACCTGCGCCAGCGAGCCGCGCGTGACCCGGACGGAGTAGTACTGGGGCGCGGTTCTCACGAAGGGATCATACGGGGCCTGAATCACAGCGTCAATGACCGGATACTGAGGGTACTGGGCCTGGATATTCTTGGGGGGGCCCGGCGGCGGATCATTCGGGACAATGTCCTGGGTCATGTACAAGGTGCGGTCGACATAATAGCACCGGACGCTCGCCACCCAGGCCGGGGCATTGGCGGTCACGAGCGAGACGTAGACCTTGTTGTCGGGTCGCGTGGCCACGTTCGATACGCGCAGTTCGCGGGCCGTGGTGGGCGAACCCGAGCGCGATGCGGGTGCCGAGGGCGCCGGTGCCTCGCGAACCGTGGCCTGGGGGTCGTGCACATACCACCGGTTCCCCTGGTTCAGGGGCCAGTAGTCGCGCAGGTCCACGGCCCCGACCCCCGGCGGCTCGCCGCGCGTCGGGGCCAGGCTCGCCTGCGTCGTGCCGCCATAGGCGCCAAGATCGATGGCACGATTGATGCCCCACTGACCCTCAGGATCGTGGGGGACCCGCTCCAGTTCCTCGCCCAATCCGTCCAGCGGATCGCCGGCATCGATCGCGACGCTGGTGACCGTATCGAAGTACCAGTGCGACCCGTGGATAAGCTGGGGGCTCCACCGCCAGCCTTCCGTGCGGAGACGGTAGTCCCCGGCTGCCACGACCTTCTTCACCAGCGTGACCGGACCACCTCTCGTAACGGGCGGCGGGCCCGGGGCATCGCCCCAGAGCCCAACCTGTACAAAAGAGGGATCCCCGTATGGACGTGTGGAGGACCCGCCACGGGTCGCCGGCGCCGCCGCCCCTCCCGTGCTGGTGCTGGGCGCGGGCCCCACCAGGCAGTATTCGATCGACAATGTCGCCGGCAGCGCGCTGTTCCAGCGTTGGAGCAGTTGGTACGCGCTCAGATTGCCCCAGACGATGCAGTTGCGGACGATGACCTGGCTGCCCGCCGGGAGGCCGTCATTGGTGACCTCCAGGCCGGACAGGTTGTTGGCGATGGTGCAGTTGACGAGTTCGGTGCATCCTGTCACCACCGGCCATACGCCGCAGTCGTGGAAGCTCGCATTCTCCACGATCAGGCAGTTGGCGACGCGCCCGTGCACGTCCTTGAGGACTGTGGCGCCGCAGGGGCCGTTGTCACGGATGATGCAGTGGCTGACGGAGGCCCGGGTCTTGTTGCCGAGGATGCCGCCGTAGCCGTGATTGCGGATCTGGAAACCCTGCAGGAGGCAGTTGGGGTCCTCGGTGCCGTCGAAAATGACCACGCCGCAGAGGATGGTCTGTTCGATCGTGGTGAAATCCGTGGGCGCCGAGCCGACCAGGCGCAGGCTTTTGCCCTTGAAGCGGAGCTCGGCATAGGCCCAGGGATCGCGCGACAGGTACTGGCCCGGGGCCACGATGATGGTGTCTCCGTCCGCGGCCGCGTCAATCGCCTTTTGAATGTCGTCGAACGGGTGCTCGGCGGAACCGTCTTCCCGCGGGTCGCTGACCGTCGAAGAAAACGGCAACGGATCGCCGGGGGCGTCGTCGTCCACGTACCAGATCCGCGCGGGCAGGACCCCGGCCAACATCGAAAGTACGAGCAATAAGGCAACACATTCGCTCTTCATGGCTGATCTCCCGGGCATTTTCTGCCACAGAGGACACAGAGCACCCAGCGCGGCCTCGGGCTTCGCCCATCGGCCGCAACCAAAAAGTCCGTCCCAGAGAAAAGCGTTGTAACGTACTGTGGATCAAGACGTTACGAACGCTCGAATCAAAATCGAGCACGAAAAACAACGTTCTGCAAGATTGTAGTACAGAGAATGAAACCGAAGTTCATACCGTCCATGGCAGGACTACCTCTGTGGTCTCGGTGTTCCCGGCGGCTTGTCTTTTCCTTATCGCCTCCAACAGAATGGCCGCAGGTATGTCATTGCGTGGGATTGAGATTGCTTCGTCGCTGCGCTCCTCGCAATGACATATGCAGGCTCATTCGGTCAGAGGCTTCTACGGTTTCTGGAATCATTGTGTCAGCGATCCTTCGGCCAGGCGCAGCAGCCACAGGCCCTGGGGCCCGGAGGTCGGCCCGCGGGAGTGCGACGGCGAGGGGACCGGGAACCGGTGTGGGGCCGGGGTCCCCAACGCTTCTTTTCGCGTTGGGGGCCCCTCCACCTCGTCGGGCTTGGGAAAGCTGAAGGTCCATTCTCCTATGGTCGCGTCTTCTTTGCCGAAGACGATCGTCTCGATCCAGTCCTGGTACAGGTGCACACGATAGGTGATCCGGGTTTGCGGGCCATGAAGGACGATCTCGACGCGTTGGCCGTCGGGCGCGGGCCGGGTGGTGAAGGCGATTCCGGCCCGGGCCGCGTCCCGGCGGATCGTGTCGATGGTGTGCAGGCCGCTCCACGGCCGGCCCGGACCCTGAAAGAGACTGCCGCCCGGATAGCGGGCCAGCAGCGCGCCGGCACGATCGCGCAGCTCCGCCCCGGCCGGGGCATCGCAAAGCGTCAGGTCGTTCCCTACTGCCAGTTTCAGCCACGGGCCGTGGTCTCGGACGGCGGCCGCCACCAAGGGCAGCCGGCCCTCGCCCGCGATGGGCTCTGTGCCCAAGTGGCCGCGGATGGTGAAGCACGTCCAACCGGCGCGATGCTGATCGTCCCGCTGGTCCACAATCGCCGCCCCGAGGGACCAGTCGTGCCGGAAGTAGTCCTCCATCGATACATCGTAGTGCAGCGTCGCCTGCCGGCGCCGGCCCTCCGCAGCCTGCGCCACGGCCACCAGCAAGCCGCGCGGAGTGGCGGCCACGGAATCCAGGTCCGGGTCCTGCCCGTCCTGTGCCGTGAGAAAGGCCCGCAGGGCGGGCGGGTCCGTCGGCAGGCGCCACACCGAAAGATCGGGGGCGAACTGCCGATGGTTGCGAATATAGACGGTACCCCCCTGCCGGTAGTAGTTGGCCTGCTCCTTCTGCAGCCACTGGCTATAGGCAACCGTCCGGTCGGTGGTCCGGATCATGACGGTATCCGCCCGGCCGGGAGGATAATAGTACCAGCACGAGCCGTCCGGGGCGACCGCCCGGGCCCGCGGGCCTTCCGCGACGACGGTGGCCGGTCCGGCCGTGCGGTCCCCCAGCCCCCCTGCGGCCACAAAGACGCCGCCGGCGCCCGCCACGACCGTGCCCGCCAGGACCGCCATGACGACCGGCTGGGCGATCGTGCCGGCCAGCGTGGCCCAGAACCCGACCCGCAAGGTCGAGGCGGAAATCGACACGCCCGCGGCCGCCGCCTCGCTGGCGGCGCTGTACTTGCCGAAGACCAGCAGGGCCACTGCCAAAGCGCCCTTGTCGATCCCGTGCGCCCGCAGCAGGCCCGTGAGGGTCTTCTTCGCCCGGTGGAACAGGACCCGGGCCCCCAGTTGCGAGCAGCCCATCGCGCCGGCGATCTGCTCGTACGACATCTGCTCGTAGCACCGCATGGTCAGGACCGCCCGCTGCCGCGGCTCCAACTGGCCGACCGCCCGCAGGACGATCTCCTTGAGCTCCTGCGCCACCAGCTCGGCCAGCACATCCTGGCTGCGGGCCTCGATCCAGTCCTCCTGCACGCCGGTCAGCGAGGTCTCCCGCCGCCGCCAGCGCTGCCGGTAGTGCATCCGCAGCTTGTTCAGCGCGATCGTGTACAGCCAGCACCAGAAGCGCTCCGGGTCCTTGAGGGTGGGGAAGATCTTCAGCATCTCGGCGATACTCTCCTGCACGATGTCGGTGGTCAGGTCCCGATCCAGGGTCAGGCGCCCCACGTACTGGGCCAGGCGGGGCTCGACGATCCGCAGCAGAGCGCCGCGCGCCTCGGCGTCGCCCTGCCGTGCCTGCCGCACCAACGGAATGTGATCTCTCGAAACATTCATAAGGCTATAGGAGAAGGTGATCGAGCTGCCGAAATGTTACACGAATTCCGGCGCATCCCGCAACCGCCGGCCGGAAAAGGGGACATTCTGCTTTTCAACGCCGATCGTCTGCAAGATCCGTCGTGCGCAAAATGCAGGAAGGAGAAGGCGGTGCGGTCGGTGGTCCGGATCATGACGGTATCCGCCCGGCCGCCGGCCGATCGGCTTGGGCTTTTCGGTTGACGCGGTGCCCTTTGCCCGCGTACAATTCCTGTGTAAAAACGGGACCAAGGCACAGGATATGGCACGGACGTTCGTATGGGCCAGAACGATGACCATGTCGAGAGAGAGCAAGAGGGTCCCTCTCGGACCCCGGATTCCGGCAAGTCCCTCCGTGAGCTCGGCAGCCACCTCGGACGCTACAAGCTGCTGAGTATCCTGGGCGAAGGTGGCTTCGGGATGGTTTACCTGGCGGAGCAGGAGCATCCCATCCGACGGCTGGTGGCCCTGAAGGTGATCAAGCCGGGGATGGACACCAAGCAGGTGGTCGCCCGCTTCGAGACGGAGCGGCAGGCCCTGGCCCTGTTGGACCATCCCAATATCGCTCAGGTGTACGATGCCGGGACGACGGAAGCGGGCCGGCCGTACTTCGCGATGGAATACGTCGAGGGCATTCCGATCACCGAGTACTGCGATAGGCACACGCTGGGCACGCGGGAACGGCTGCGGCTGTTCCTTCCTCTGTGTGAGGCAATCCAGCACGCGCACCACAAGGGCATCATTCACCGGGATCTCAAGCCCTCCAACGTGCTGGTCATGCTGTAGGAGGACAAACCCGTTCCCAAGATCATCGACTTCGGCGTGGCCAAGGCCCTCAACCAGCGTCTGACGGAAAAGACGTTGTTTACGGAAAAGGGCGAGTTCCTCGGTACCCCGGAGTACATGAGCCCGGAACAGGCCGACCTCACCGGCCTCGATGTCGATACGCGGACCGACGTTTATTCGCTCGGTGTCCTGCTGTACGAGTTGCTGACGGGCTGCACGCCGTTCGATCCACACGACCTGCGGAGCAAAGGCTACGGCGAGATGCAGCGAATCATCCGGGAGCAGGACCCGGTCAAGCCTTCGACGAAGCTGACGACGCTGGGCGGCAAGCTGGAGGATGTTGCCCGGTGTCGCAGCGCCACGGCAGACCAACTGCGAAAATCGGTGCGCGGGGACCTGGATTGGATTGTGACGAAGTTGCTGGAGAAGGACCGGACGCGCCGGTATGACACCGTCGATGGTTTGGCGATGGACCTTAAGCGACATCTGAACAGCGAGCCCGTCACGGCCCGCCCGCCCAGCAAGCTCTACCGGTTCCGGAAGCTGGTGCGGCGGAACAAGCTGACATTGGCTGCGGCGGCGGTCGTGCTCGGTGCCGCGGCCGGTCTCACCGCTTGGATGATCCTTCTGCCCTCCCTCGTGCTGAACGAGCCGGCCGCCGCGGGGGAACTGCGGCGCCTGGTGAAGTTGCCCACGATGGCGTTCCGGCCGGGCTTCGTGTTTTCCCCGGATTTAGGCTTCGGCTGTGTCGGCGAACCGCTGGATTTGAACAAGCTCAAACCGCCCGCCGCGCGCATCGCGGAACTGCAGCAGGAGATCCGCGACGGGGTCCGTGACCCCGAGCGGTTCTCCGAATTGGGCCGGCTTTATGCCAAACTGAAAGACAAAGCCCGCGCGCAAGCGGCCCGGGAGCGGGCCGTGGAGCTCTGGCGCGCGCAGGTCAAGGACCATCCCGAGCAAGTCTGGCTCCGTTCGCAATTGGGTACGGCGTTGGTGGCGGCGGATCAGAAGGTTGAGGGAGAGGCTCTGTTGCGGGAGGCGGTTGCTCTGACGCCGGAGGACTGGCGGTGTTGAAACGCACTGGGCGAGTTCCTGGCGAACGAGGCCCATGCCGCCTTGATCGACACCACGAGCCCCGCCCGGGCGCGGGAACTCCCACAGGGCCTGTGGGTGCATGGTTCGAACCTCACCGCAGCGCCGGAACGACGCGCGAAGTCCCGCGCCTTCCGGGATGAGGCCAGACACTGCTTCGACCAAGCGGTGTCCCTGGCGCCGCAGGAGATCGGGGCCTATCAAGCGCGGATCGTCTTTTGTCTCAGCTACAACCTCCTGGAACTGATGGGGGGGCCCAAGCGTCGGCGTGGCAACAGTTCTTTCTCGCCGAGACCGTCGCCGACCTTAAACAGGCCGCCAACCTGGCGGCCGACGATCCCTACGTGATCGGGATGGCGGCGTTCTTCCAGGCGATGTCGAGTCTTCCCAAGGATGTACCCAAGGCGAGCAAGTCCCTGAAGGACGGGGTTTGGCCCTTCCTGCCCGATGCGTCGCGGACGTATGTGCAAGAGGCGATGTCGCGTCTGGAACACCTGAGCCGCACGGGAGACCCGACCACCGCGGCTGGGGCGCTGCCCGCTCTGGGCGTCCTGCAACTCCTCATGCAACATGACCGCGCGGCAGCCGAGGAAAACCTGCGGCGCTCCACCGAGTTAAGACCCGACGCTGATGGTCCCTGGGAGGTTCGTACCGTGCTGGGGGCGCGATCCAACCGTTGGCGGGACCGTGTCACCCTGTGCGAAGAGCGCCTGAAGGCCAAGGACTCGGCGCGCTTCCGGATGATACTCGCGAAGCTCCACGAACAGCGGGGCAAAACCGAGGAGGTGGAGAAGCAGGTCCAGGCCGCGGTGAAACTGGCGCCCGACAATCTGCTGGCCAATACGGCATTGGCCGCTTTGCGCCTCAGGCAAGCCACCACCGCCGAGGCCCTGACGCAAGTGGGTGAGATGATGGCACGGGTTAAACAGTCCATGTTCGCTGGCGCTTCACAAGACGACCAATGCTCGTTTGAGTTCCTCCACGGCCTCTATTTCGGCTTGGCGGGCAACTGGGCGCGAGCCCGTGACCACTTCCGGCGGCTGCGTGAGGTCAGTCCGAGCGAAGCGACCTATCGAGAGGCGTACGAGGCCCTGGGACTGTGGGGCACGGAGGGCAGCTTCTCCCAACCCAGCCCGGGCACAGACGCCAAAGGGCCGTAGCTCTTGGTGTCGCGAACCAGAGCGGTTTACGCGTTCTCTCGCGATCGCGGCGGCTTCGCAATTCGCAATGGCATAGAGGAGGGCGGTTGAGCGACTTCGCGTTGACCCTGCTTTGGCAATAGCGCTCCCGGGCGGCGCTGGGTCCCTATTGCGGATCTACACCATCATCAAAGGCGGAGCCTTTGGCGCTGCCACCCGTTTGGGTCGAACCGCGGTTCCGTGACGGGCAGGGCGTGGTGTTGGGCCTTGCCATCCGCCCTGGCGCGGGGCTCCGGCGGATTCAGAGGCCGGGGGCCGCGGGCGTCTCCGGGGGCGGGTCGTGCCGCGGCTCGGAGGCGACCGGTCCCGAAGTGCCGGCCGCCGGCTCGGTCCAGATCGGCACCGGACTGTAACAGCGCGGGGCCGGCAAGTTCACGGTCGCGATGGGGATCGGCGGCGCCGGCACAGGAGCTTCGCCTGGCGGCTCGGCGGGTGCGGCGGGTTGGGCCGGCTCGGGCGTCTCGTCGATCCCGAGCAGGAACTTGGCGACCTTGCGGTAATCCTCGGCGCCGTTGCAGGCGGGGTCGTACTCGAAGATCGTCTGTCCATAGCTGGGGGCTTCCGCCAGCTTGATGTTGCGGCGGATGAACGTCGGCAGGATTTCGGCCCCGGACCAGGCGTTCTTCGTGCCGCGGGCGCTTTCGAGAAACCGCTCGATGTCCGCACGGACCTCGTTGGACAGCGAGGCCCGGGTATCGTGCATGCACAGCAGCACGCCGGTGACCCGCAGGCGCGGGTTGATCCGCTTGTTGACCAGATCGACGGTCTGGAGCAGCTTGCCGAAGCCCTGCAACGCCAGGAAGTGCGGCTGCAGCGGGATCAGCACTTCCTCCGCGGCCGCCAGCGCGTTGAGCGAGAGCAGTCCGAGCGAGGGGGCGCAATCGATCAGACAAAAGTCGAACTTCTCCCGGCTCGCCTGCATCGCCTCGCGCAGGATGATCTCGCGGCCGACCACGGTGACCAACTCGGTCTCGGCCCCGACGAGATGGATGTTGGCCGCCAGCAGCCACAGGTTGGGACGCACGAGCATCAGACTGGCATCGAAGTCCACCGCCCCGGTCAGCACCTCGTAGGCGCCGGCCGTGATCGTCCGCGGCTCGACGCCCAGATGGATCGTCAGATGGGCCTGCGGATCGAGATCGATGACGACCACCCTCTGTCCGGCGGCCGCCAGCGCGGCGGCCGTGTTGACCGTCGTCGTCGTCTTCCCGACACCCCCCTTTTGATTCAGGACCGCAATCGTTCTCAATCCGTTGACCTCGTAAAGAGAAGTGTGAAGTGTGATGGTTGATTTTTGATTTGGAGGAACGACCTTTTACTTCAAACATCAAACATCAAACTTTACCCTTCTGGTTTTCCGGTGTCCTTGATCTTCTTCAGCACGGCGTCGAGAACGCCGTTGACGAACGGGCCGGACTTCTCCGTGCTGTACTTCTTGGCCAGCTCGATGGCCTCGTTGATGACCACCTTCGGCGGGATCTCCGGGCAGCTCAGCAACTGGTACACCGCCAGCCGCAGGATGCTCCGATCCACCGGCGACAGCCGCGAGAACTGCCAGCGGATCGTCGCGCCGCCGATCCGCTCGTCGCACTCGGCCACCTTGGCCCATGCGCCGCTGGTCCATTCCCAGGCGAGCTTGCGCGTCCGCTCGTCGCTCTCGTTCTCATAAAAGAACTCGCCCATCAGGCGCCCGAGCACCTCGGAGCCCTGGACGTCAAGCTGGTAGAGAGCCTGCATCGCCAACTCTCTGGCCCTGGTTCGTTTGTCCATAACCATTTATGATTTATGAATTATGATTTATGAATCATAAGTCATAGATTCATCTCACTTGCTCCATGACATGGGCCATTTCCATGGCGGTCATCGCGGCGTCGGCGCCGGCGTTGCCCATCTTGGTGCCGGCCCGCTCGATGGCCTGCTCGAGCGTATCGCACGTCAGGACGCCGAAAATCGTCGGCACGCCGGTATCATAATTGATCTGCCCGACGCCCCGCACGACCTGCTGGCAGACGGCGTCGTAGTGGCCGGTCTGGCCGCGAATGACCGCCCCCAGGCACAGGACGGCGACGTACCGGCCGCTCTCGGCGAGCCTCTTGGCCACGATCGCGATCTCGCAGGCCCCCGGCACCCAGGCGACCTGGATCTGCTCGTCGCCGGCGCCGTGCCGTTGCAGGCAGTCGATCGCGCCTTCCACCAGCTTCGAGGTGATGAAGTCGTTGAACCGGCTGACCACGAGGGCATACTTGCCCTTGCCGGCCGCCAGGCGACCTTTGATTTGCTCGATCATAGTTGCGGCTCTCCAAACGTTACGACGGGCACATTATAGGGTCTACGGCACGCCGTATCCAGAAAAACGGCCGCCGCCGTCGCGGCCCCGGCACCCCAATCCGCCACACCAATGCCTCAAACGCCAGTATTATAAGGGCTTATCACGGCAATAGCCAGCAGAATCTGCCCCGCGGCAAAATCGCTAAGGCGCGCCGTCCGGATCAGCGATAACGACCGTGGGCAATGGCTTTGGAAGAGAGTGTGAAGTTTGAAGTGTGAAGTTTGAAGTGCAGAGTCTGGAGTTTGAAGTTGAGAGAGCAGCAACTTCAGACTTCCAACTTGAAACTTGCAACTGACAAGGTAGGCAGCATGCTTTTCGACGATCTGGAATTCGGTCCCTACGACCGGGCCGAGCACAATGCACGCCGCGCGTATGAGCTCTACGAAGACGGGAAGATGGCCCAGGCCCTGATCGAGCTGGAGCGGGCCCTGGAGATCAACCCGACGAACAGCGCCTGGCACTTCAACAAAGGCCTGACGCTCGACGCGATCAACCAGTTCCAGGAGGCGATCGCCGAGTACGAGACCGCGCTGGAGCTCAGTCCGGACGACAGCGAGATCCTCAACGCCCTGGCGGTGGATTACACCCGCGTGGGGCTGTACGACCGCGCCCTGGGCACGTTCGAATACATCCAGCAGCTCGACCCCAAGTTCGAGCCGTGCTACTGCAACCGCATCATCACCTACGCGGAGATGGGCCAGCACGACGCCGCCGAGCAGATGTTCTACCTGGCCCAGCAGATCGACGAGGACTGTGCCCTGTGCTACTATAATATCGGCAACAGCCTGTTCGCCCGCGGCGAGTTCAAGAAGGCGGTCCGCTGCTGGCTGCGCACCGCCGAGCTGGAGCCGACCCACCCCCAGATCAACTATCGCATCGCCCAGGCCTACTGGTCCGACGGCGACCGGGGGCGGGCCCGCGATCATTTCCTCGTCGAGCTGCGCGTCAATCCGGGGGATGTCGATGTCCTGATGGACTTCGCGCTGTTTCTCCTCGAGGGCGGCGACCTCGACCCGGCGAAGGAAAAGTGCCATCGCATCCTGGAGCTCAATCCGGACTTCGGGCCGGCCCTGTTCTATCTGGGCGAGATCGCCCTGGACCAGGGCGATGCCGGGCAGGCCGTGGAGCTGTTCGAAGAGGCCTTGCGGAAAGACCCCAGACTGGCCGGACCGCACTACCGCCTGGCCCAGTGTGCGTTGACCGCCCAGCAGCGGGAGAAGGCGAAAAGCCATCTGCTCGCCGAGATGGACGGCGAGATCGAGGACGCCAATACCCTCATCTCCATGGCCTCGATGTTCCTGACGGTCGAGGACCCCGACCATGCCACCCAGTGCCTGCTGCGGGCGGTGAGCCTGGACGTGCGCAGCGCCGATGCCTACCACTATCTCGGCGTCAGCGCCGCCAACAAGGGTCAGTTCGTGGACGCCGAGCGGTTCCTGGCCCATGCCCTGCAACTGAATCCCCAGCACACCGGCGCCCTGCGGGACTCCGCCTACACCCACTTGGCCGTCGGCCAGGCCGAGAAGGCCGCCGAGCGGATCGCCAGTGCCCGCGCCCTGCTGCCGGACGACTGCGAGCTGCGCATGCTCGATCACAGCACCCGGCTGATCCTGTGGATGGGCCACGTGCGGGCCCTGCTCCGTCGCCTGCATCTCCGTGCCCTCTTCCGCCGCCGACGGGACTGATATTGCATAGGAGCATGAACTTTCCCGTTTGGAGTTCCGCCTTTAGTACTACAACGCTACAAAAGCTCAAGAAAACCTATGCCGCCGGCCGATGATCCCATAGAAACGGAACTTCTATTGGGAGGTCATCGGTATGGATGCCAGTGTGATTTTGCAGATCA
>VGYL01000122.1 GCA_016872975.1 Planctomycetota bacterium | reverse complement strand
GGGCGTCGTAGACCCGCAGCGTGATCCACTGGAGATTCCGACCGTCCGTCGCCTGATAGGACATGTGCACGTGGGAGTCGCCGCGCAGGCTGTGGATGCCGCTATGGCTGAAGGATTGGCCGACAGCGTCGATCGTGAACTGCGGGTAGTCCTTATGTACCGCCCGCAGGCCGGGCGACAGAACGAGACATTCCACCGTGATCCGATAGTCGAGATCGGGCAGGCCCGGCGGGCTGCGGTTGGGGTCATAGGTCTCACCGGCGCGCGGGTTGACCGCCTGGAAGACATCGAAACCCGGCTCGCCGATCCGGTAGGGATAGCTGGGGAAGAAGCTCTTTTGCAGAGGATAGAACCAGTTGCTGTAAGGTGTCGGGCCGCTGTCACGGTACTTCTGCCGGCAGTCGACGAACAGGGTGTAGTCGTCGGCGGTTCCCGCGATCCCGTCGCGGTTGCGGCCGATGATGAAATGGTCGAGCGGACAATCCGCCCCCGCGGGCAGACAACACCCCAGAACGATCGCAACACCGATTGTGACAACGATCCTCATATTCTCACTCCGCGCCGGAAGGCACAAGAAAGGAGGCAAGGGCACGCCCCTGCCCAGACAAGCATCGAAGATGCTCTTCTTCTTGCCTTTTACCTCTTACCTTTTTCCTTTCTTCACGGGCTTTCCGGCCATTTCGGCGCGGTCTCCGGGTACCAGTTGCAGGTGCCGGGCCAGTCATAGGTTTGCTCGAACTTCAGGCCCTCGACGTGGCCGTCGGCGAACAGGTAGTGCGCCGTTCCCCGGTGCCGGTCCCAGGCGATGAACCGCTTGGCGTACTCGGGCGAGCCTTCCCAGAGTTCCGGGTGGATGTGATCGGCCAGGCGGAAGCTGTCGGTGTCGGGCGCTTCGCTGAGCCAGATGCACGCCATTGGCCGGCGGATGTTGTTGACGTTGTTGTACCGGTTGGAGCGCCCGCCGTAGCGGAAATGGATCGGGTCGAGCAACGCGTTGACCGCGAAGCTCGAATACCGGGCCTCCTTCTGCTCCTCCAGGGGCCGGTCCCAGTTGACGAACTGCTTGCCGGTATCGCTGGGGCAGCGGAACAGAAGCTGCTCCCGCGTGTACCGGGTCAGAATCCGCAGCCAATGGTCGTTCGGGTCCCTGGTGTGGCAGGAACTGGGCGGCAGGCGGTATTCGGCATCGGGCAAATACGCCTGCAGCGCGACGCCCATCTGGCGCAGATTGCTCAGACACGCGACCTTCTGCGCCTGTTTGCGGACCCGGCCCAGCACGGGCAGAAGAATTCCCATCAGCAGGGCCATGATCGCGATGACTACCAGCAGCTCGATCAGTGTGAAGGCACGGCCGTGACGTCCGGGGCATCTTGCGGCACTCCGGGTCGTTTCCCAGGACTCTCGCAATGGAATCAGATTCCTTCCCATGGTCGATCCCTCCTATGTGTCGAGATCAGCCTTTGTGTCCATCCTCGTCGTGATCGTGGTCCTGCGGCTCGTGCTCTTCGCCGTCGTACCGGCCGGACCGGCCCCAGTTCTCGATGACGAGCCTCAAGTCCGCCAGATCCACGATCCCATCGCCGTTGACATCGCCGGGAATCGGTTGAACCACGCGCTTCGCGAACCGCATCACGAAAGCGGCGGACCGTCGGTAGCGTCCCCCCGCATCGTGCGCCGACAAAACCACCTGGACCTCCTCGTCCTGGTCATCGAGCCAGAAGTAGAAGCCCATGTGGTCGTGAATGCCCCACGCCTGCGTCTCCGCCAGATACCGTTTCGGCAGGCGGTAGAGGTCGCCATCTTTCTGCAAGACCGGAGTGTCGTCGTGCCGGAGTGCGAAGAAGTCGTCCGCCGCGAGATTGTCGCTGATCCGCTCCCGCCGCAGATAGACATCCCAGGCAGGCGAAAGGCGGGCTTCGGTGCTTTCGAGGTTCCAGGCGCCCTGCGGGCCGAAGGCGGAACTCCAGCCGCCGAGGTGCTCGGTGCCATGGGGATCGCCGTAACCTGCGTCCTGGCTGTAGAGGAAGTCGCAGGTGTACAGGGTCTTGTTCGGGTCGCCCGGTTTGGCAAGACGCTCGCCGTCTTCCTGAACCGGCGTCAGAACCAGGAACGTACCGCCGTTGGCGTGCTGCCAGTAGGGCCAGCCGGGGGTGGCGGCGGGATGCCCGGGCGGCAACGAAAAGAGCCAGAGCTTGTCGTCGTCGGTCGGGTCCAGATCGATAGCCCCCTCGTCGGGCCGGCTCCAATCGGCCGGACGCCAGGTCGGGTTGACGCCGAGATGGGTATGGGCCACAGCCGCGCCGTGCCCGTGCGTTTCCCCACCGCATGCGGTCCCGGAAATCGCCGCCGACGCCGCGATCCCGGCAATACTACAGAACAATACCCCGTTGCAGAAACTCCCCCACAATGGGATCTTCATCGCGTTTGCTCCTCACTTGCTCCACTCACATCAGTTGGATTGGTGCGTGGTGCGCACCCTACAGGTGGGAGCAAGGAGGGGCACGGGCCTGGCGGAGCCGCGGATGCTGGTCCTGCACGGGCGCGATCGGGTCCGGCGTTTCCGAGGGCTGAATATGGGTGTCGGCGGCGAACTCGACCGGCGGATTGAGAATGAACTTCTTGGGCGGGAGGCACAGGTGCCGGCAGATGGAGCAGTCCTCGGAATCGTGGTCATCGCAGTCCGCGGAGTGTGCGAAGCTGTCAAGATGGACCTTCAGCATCAGCCCGCTGGTCTGGGCTGTAATCGCCAGGCACACCCAGAGACCGATTGCGATTCGCATCGATCTGTGCATGTTTGCACCGCTCCGTATCATCGGCCCTTTTCCTACGGCCCAGCCCCGCCCGGATTCACGCACAGGTAGGGCACAATCCCTCCAGACGCACTTGCTGGCGATTGACGACGAAACCTCTTTGGGAGACCTTCGCCATGGGCAACAGGACGTCCATGAGGCAGTGGGTCACGCCGCAGCTTGTGCACGTAAAGTGTGGATGGCACTGTTGTTCCGTGCAATGATCGGCCAGCTCGAAATACGCCGCCCGTCCATAAGTGAACGCCCGATGGACCAAACCGACCTCGATCAGCGATTGGAGTGTTCGATAGACAGTGGCCTTGTTCATCGCACGCGCGGTCAACTGTTCGGCGATCTGATCCTGGCGCAGGGGGCGGGCCGCCTGTATCAGAACCTGCAAGATCGCCACGCGGGCTTCCGTGCGGTACAGCTTTGCCCGCAGGAGCATCTGCCGGGCCTTGTCCTCCAGGGGAGCCGTCATGCCGCAACCTCCTCCGAATGGTGATGATGCTCCAGGTGCGAATGGGGCCCGCGCACGAAGAGCATCGGGAAGATGATATCGCTGACGCAGCAGGGCAGCCATACGGCGATGAACAACACGAAGAACACGCCAAAGAACAACATCGGCGTCAGGTCCCGATGGGTGTTCATCAGCATGTGAAAGGAAGAGGCCCAGGTGCTGATCAGGATATGCCCGGCGTGAGGAAATTTCGTGCGCGGCCAGAACCAGGCGATGAGGACACCGAGGATCGCCGCGGGATTCACCAGATACCAGTCTTCCAGAAAACCCAGATAAATGCGCGGCCGGTCGGCATGGCCTCGGTCGTGGTCATCGCACTGCTCATGGTCGTGCGCCTCGGCCGCCTCCGAGCCGGGGTTGCTCGCATGGTCGTGCTCGTGCGCATGAGTCGGCACCGCCACGCCCAGGATGCTCTCGCCAAAGAACGGAAGAACGGAATCACTGAGCGTGGCGACGCCAATGGCTCCGAGATAGCCGATGACGAGCACGGTCAGGAATCCCTTCTTCTTCTCGTGCAGCCGAAAGAGCGAGGCGGTGACGATGGCGGAGAGGACCACATGAGCGGGATGAAACACTTGAAAGAGCCGCTGGCTCACCTGCGGCGGGGCTTGGGCAAACAGGAGCATGGCCGCCAGACCCGTGACGGCGCCAAAGAGCGTAAATGGGGCATGCGCCCGCAGTTCCCGGATGATCGCGCCCAGTCTTCTTTGCATGATCTCTTGCACTCCTGCAATTCCTGCTCAACCACGGTACAACGAACGGTATTATAGACCGCCGTCCGTGAATTTGCAACTAAGTTGCAGATTTTTCTGTCGGGCCGTTGATTCGTACACTTTACATGTGGTCGAGCCGCCGGTGCGCCAGGTTGCGGCACAGCCATCCCGGTTGTGCCTGACAAAGCTTCCGGCCGAAGGCGGCGGGGCTACAGGATGTATGGTTATGATCTCGACCTTCGATTCGCTCTTGATCCTACCCCCCGAGACGACGCTGGCCGCCGTTTGGCTGGGCGTATCGGCCTCGGCGAATGTCTGCGCTCTGGTCCGCCTGCCGATTTTGACGGCCTACGTGCTCAGCACGGGAACCACCAAAAGGCGGGCCCTGGTTCTGGCCGCCGTGCTTACCGCCGGCATTGTCGCCGGCACGGTGCTCCTGGGGGTGATGGCCACGCCCCTGGCCGACGGCACTCACAAGACGCTGCAAGTCAGCAAGTACTCGTTCTGGGTGTTGGGCGCCTGTCTGATCGTCTTGGGCGTGCTTCTTTCCGGGCTGATCGATTCTCAGCTTGTGCCGCAGAAGTGGCGCCGCCTCAGTGCGCGGCTGATCCATACGGACATGCCCGGGGCACTGCTGCTGGGCCTCGTGCTCGGCCTGCTGCTGACTCCCGCCTGTCCGATGTGCCGGGCCGGACTTCTGGCGGTCACGGAAGCCGGGGCCGGCGGCACACCCTCCGGCTCGGGCATTCTGCTGCCGATCGGCTTTGCTCTGGGGCAGGGTCTCATAGCGCTGTGTATCGGAGTTCTGGCCGGTCTGCTGCGACCCGGCGTGTTCGGCTGGCTGCGGACACGAATGTGCTCCATCGAGCAGCGGACGCAGTTGCTGACCGGGAACCTGCTGGTCGTGCTCGGCATTTACTTTGTCCTTGTGGGCTGAGGGTGTCGCATGGAAGACCGCCTGATTCTCTATCACCGTCAACGCCGGCAGCGCCAGCAGGAGCGCAAAGAGCTGGCGGCCCAGAGCTGCTACAGTCTTATCATCGTCATCATCGCCCTGATTGTCCTGCGGCCGCTGATGGTAAGCCACATCCTGAGCCGGGCCAACGCTTACTCCGCCGTCGGACAGTTGGACGAATCCAGACGCCAGTGCGACAAAGCCCTGCTGATCGACGACAACAGCAGCGACGCCTGGGCCCAACTGGCTCGAATCCACAAGACCAAAGGCGACCGGGAAGCGGCTTTCGACGCCTATACGAGGGCGGTCCAGGCGGACTGCACCCATCGCGCGGCCAACTTCGAGCTGGGTATGCTCTACACCGACGACAACCAGCACCAACTGGCCATACCCTACTTCGAGCAGGTGCGGCGGCTCGGGTCGGGCACGACCGTGCCTGGCCGCACAGAGCCCGCCTCCTATTATAGGGCCGCACTGCACATGCTGCTCCAGTGCTATGAAAAGGTGGGCGACCAGGTCAAAACCGAGTTGACCCGCAGAGAAATCCGCGTCTTCTACCCCGATTCCGGATACCCCCAACCTTCCCCTACGTATCCTCAGTAGTTGCGGACCAGCGCCTGCTCATGCTGCCGGACCCCCACAGCAGGGCAATCGCCAAGCCGCAAAACATGGTTGGGTGGCAGCGGCAAGCGGAGTCTTCGGAGCTTGCCGATGGTTTTGCACGTCGCCATCGGCAAGGCCTGCGCAAAGCCTACGGCCTTGCCGCTGCCACCCGTCGAGCAGGGACCGAGCCTCCGTTGCCCCCGAGGTGCACAAGAATGGTCATACACCGCCCCCTGGATCCCGCCATTGACGAGGGGCGTCTTACGGCTTATGATGGATGGCTCGGTCCTTCCCCTGTGGGTTCCGGACCAACCGTGGATATGAAGTCGTGAAACGTAAATCGTGGATACATAGCGGTTGCAGGTCATGCGGGTTTTGACACGGGTATCGGAATTCGGCCAAGTCCGGGCCGGCGGCGTCCTGACCATCGGCAATTTCGATGGGGTGCACCTCGGGCACCAGGAGATTCTCCGGACGGCGCGCGCGCTCGCGAAGGAGCGGGAGGCGGAGATGGCCGTGATGACCTTTGAGCCGCACCCGGTCGCCGTTCTCCACCCGGAGAAGGCCCCGCCCGTACTTACCCCCCTGCCGTTGAAGCTGCACCTCTTGCAGGACTACACGGACAACTGCGTGATCGTCCTGGAGGACAGCCGTGACCTGTTGCGACTGTCACCGGAGCAGTTCGTCGACGAGTTCCTGATGGCGGCCCTCCGGCCGGCGGTGATCGTGGAAGGCGACGATTTCCATTTCGGCGCCGGCCGAGTGGGCGACATCGGCACGTTGGCTCGGTTCGGACAGGCCAAAGGGTTTGAGGTGGCCGTGGTTCCCCCCCGGCAGATCGAGTTGACCACGGGGCAGAGCCTGCGGGTCTCCAGCACGATCATCCGGTACATGCTCGATGGCGGTCACGTGGCCGAGGCCGCCTGTGCCTTGTCGCGGCCGTACCGGCTCCTCGGCCCGGTTGTTCCCGGCTGGGGCCGGGGCCGCAAATTGGGCTTTCCGACGCTCAACATGAGCAAGCCCAATCAGGTCCTCCCCGCCGAGGGGGTCTACGCCGGTCTCGTCGAGACCGCCGGCGGCCAGCAAGAGCTTCTGCACAAGCAGGAGCACATCCCGGCGGTGTTCAGTATCGGCCAGGCCCGCACATTTGGCGACGAGCATCCGCTTTTGATCGAGGCCCATCTGCTCAGCGGACCCGTCGGGGATATGACGGGCCGGTGGATGGCCATGGATTTCGTACAGCGGCTGCGCAGTCAGCACAAGTTCAATACGCCGGAGGAACTGACGGCACAGATTGCCAAGGATTGCGCGGCCGCCCGGCAAATTCTCGCGTTGACAGACGGGATTTGATGTTCATCTATGAATTGGTTGTGATTGGGGCCATGCTGGCCCTCAACGCCGTCTTTGCGGCATACGAAATGGGTTTGGCCTCGATCTCGCGGGCACGGCTGGCCATTCTGCTGCACGACCGACGCCCGGGAGCGGCCGACGCCGTCTTCATGAAAGACCGCATGGAGGCCAGCCTGGCGGTCGTCCAGGTGGGAATCACGGTCGTAGGGGCGATTGCCGCCGCCACGGGCGGGGCCGGCGTGCAGCAGCAGTTCTCGCCCTACTTGCAGCAGTTGGGCTTGTCCCGGACTCTCGCCCATGTTGTGGCGCTGGCGCTGCTGGTCATACCCCTGACGTTCGTCACCATCGTTTTCGGCGAGCTGGTTCCGAAAATGATCGCCCTGCACAACAACGAGTGGATCATGCTGCGTCTGTCGCCGATCCTGCGAGTTCTATCCCGGATGGCGCATCCGGTCGTATGGATCACCGAAGGCACCGTCAAAGCCGTGGTGCGCCTGCTGCCGCACCCCACGCGGGCCCCGAGCGGGGCCCGCAGCCAGTGGCTGCACGAGCTGCGCGCCGCCGTGTCGCTGGCACGGACCTCCAAGCTCCTGGGCGAGCGAGAAGAGAAGATCGTGTTGTCGGCCGCCCAGATGTCGCTGCGTCCCGTCGGCGACATCATCATCCCGGCCCAGGATATGTCGATGATCTACGTCGGGAGCACCCTCATGGACGCGCTGGTGCAAGCCCATCTGGACATGCATACACGCTTCCCCGTGTGCCTGAAGCCCAGCGACCCGCAGAGCGTGGAAAGCTACGTGAACTTCAAGGACATCGTGGCGGCGCTGCGGGTCAACCCCAAGGACCCGAGCCTCAGGGGCATCTCGCGGCCGATCCGCAAAGTCCCGGAGGATCTGCCGCTGTCGAACCTGCTGGAAACCATGATTCAGCAAAGGACGCATATCGTCCTGGTCCTGGCCAAAGGCGGGACCGTGTTGGGCATGGTGACGCTGGAAGATGTGATCGAGGAGTTGGTCGGCGAGATCGAGGATGAGTTCGACCGCCTGCCGGTGCACATTCACCCCTGCGGCACGGCGTGGATCATGGGCGGCGGTGTGCCGATGACCACGGTGGCGTTGACCGCCGGCCTGGATTGGTCGGCCAAGTTCGGCGGCGGGCGCGTGCCCGCGCTGGCGGAATGGCTGAAACAGAACGCCCCCAACGGTCTCAAGGGCGGCGAGCCGATCGAGAGCGACGGCCTGCGGGTCGTGCCCCGCAAGTTCCGCCGCAAGAGACTCTCCGAGGCCATGGTCTCTGCCCTCGGAGACCACACGCCCCAAGCCACGTGCGGATAGAAACCGGCCGCGTCAAAGACGACGATAACGGTGGCGTCGGGTCGCCCACGTCTCCCGCCATCATCCACGTGGTCCTTTCGGCAGGCGGTGCCGCGTTCGATTCCTGCCGTGGGATGGGCAAGCCACTCGTCGTTCCACACCTCTTTGCCTCGCTGCAAGGGGTGTCGTCGCCAAGGCCTCGTTTGGAGTTCCGCCTTCAGGCGGGTCCGAAAAGTCTTCCGGCGCCGCCGGCTCCACCTTCCACGTTTGGAGTCCCGCCTTATGAATTTCGACGAGCAAGTTCGGTAATGTGTAGGGTGGGGCTTGCCCCACCGCTTTCCCTGGGTCCGGCTTCCCGGTGGGGCAAGCCCCACCCTACCACCACACGTTGCCTGGCGCGAGACACATCGGCAAAATGACGTGTACGGCGCGATTACCGGTTTTGTCCGTCGGAATTCATTAGGCGGGTGTGAGAGTCCTCCGGGGCAGCCGGCTCCACTTCCTATGGACACGGAAGAAGAGGAGGGCCGGACTGTTTGACCCGCCTGAAGGCGGTACTCCAAACGAGCCCTTGGCGATGCCACCCACGCGATGATTTTGTCGGTTTTTTTGTGGACAAAGCGCGAGCCGATGTTATAATGAGAGCCCGAAACGGTGGGATCTTGTGCCTGCGAAATCTGCTCGTGCGACAACGAGGCCGCAGGTGGAAGGGGCGACTCGGCAACACGACGTGTCCCTCGCTCGCAAGATTATGAGACAGCGAGTCGTGACAACGCGTCCGTGAGCCCATGTGACATCATCCCGCTTTGGTAGCGCCTTTGTGGATTCGGTTGTCGGCCTGCACAGCGGCCGCAGAGACGGCAGGGCCGTTCAACCAGAAAACGAACAACGATCCGCTCGAAGACTAGAGCCTCTGCCGGGCGGCATCGCCAAAGCCGGCCTCCGGCCTTGACGATGGTCGCGCGGATTCGCGTGGGTCCATCGTCAAGGGCAGAGCCCTTGGCGATGCCACCCGGTCTTAGCTTTTGCGCGGGTCACTGAGAAGGGAAAGGAGGGAGCACTTGATGCGCAGCGTATTCCTGACATGTCTGACTATCGTTCTCGTCCCGGGGTCCGCCAAGGCGGCGGAGATGCAGGTGAACGTTCGGACCGCGAGCGATCAGAAGAATGCGGCGGTGGCCGCCAATGCCGCCGGCGATTCGGTCATCGTCTGGGCCAGCTATTACTCGACCACCGGGCGTTCCTATGACATTCTCGCCCGCCGGCTGGACTGGCGGGGCCGTTTTCTCGGGGACGAATTCCCCGTGAATACGGCCACCGCGGGCAACCAGAACGAGCCGGCGGCGGCCCTGGACGACCAGGGCCGTTGCGCGATCGTCTGGCAGGGTCCCGGTCCCGACCAGGAGGACATCTTCCTGCGGCTGTTCGACCCGAACGGCCACGCCGTCACGGGCGAACTGCTGGTCAACCTGGCGGTCGCCGGCCGGCAGCTCTATCCGAGTGTCGCCGTCGGCGGCACGGGCGTCTTTGTCGTGGCTTGGGAAAGCCGGGAGACGACCGCCGCCGGGAGCAGAACCGTAGCGCGTTTCCAGTTATTTGATCCCAATGGCTCCGGGCTCGGCGGCGAGGTCCTCGTGGACACCGACAGCCACGACTGCCGATACCCGCAGGTCGCCATGGACGGGGCCGGACGTTTCGCCGTGGCGTGGATGCGGGATCGCAGCGTCCATCCGATCGTCGTGCGTCTGTTCGATGCCTATGGCGTGCCTGTCACGGCGCCGCTGCAGGTGAATACCACCAGCATCTCATTGGTTCCGCAACCGGCGCTCGCCATGAACTCGCTCGGGCATTTTCTCATCGCCTGGGACGGCCATCGGGCGGACGCGGCCGACATTCACGCGCGCTGCTATGACCCGACCGGCGTGCCCCGCGGCGAGCCGTTCGTCGTCAATACCACGCGCGCCGGCGCGCGACAGCCCCGCGGCGCCCTGAGTGACGCCAACGAATTCGTCGTGGTCTGGCAGTATGATACCGGCGACCCGAATGCCGGCACAGAGATCGCCGGGCGCACCTTCGACCCGAACGGCGTTCCCACGGGCGACCAGTTTGCGCTGAATGCCTACACGCGCGAGCAGCAGCGGTACCCCGACGTGGCCATGGCTGGGGACGGCTCCTTTCTGACGGTCTGGGAGAGCAACGGTCAAGACGGTTCCGGCTACGGCATCTTCGCCAGCCTGAGCCCCGCGCGCCGGCCCGCCGATCCCAACCAGGAAGACTGACCGCCCCTGCTTCCCCGTGTTTCCCGGTGTATCTTGCCCCGCGGAGCCAGGGCAAACGCAAAGTCGTTTGCTGTATGGGTGGCATCGTCAAGCGGAGTCTTCGGAGCTTGGCGATGGCGGATTGCCCGTGCGCCGGACCATCGCCAAGGCCTACCGGCCTTGACGATGCCACCCATCTTCGGGACCTTGCGTTTGCCCTGCCCGCGGGGCTGAATTCCCTGGCGGCGCGGAGCCCAAGCCGCTATGATCAGGCACCCCAGGACCGTGACGATCGTCGTGACGGCTGGGGTCCCGGACAGAGCGGTTAAGGAGAAACGACATGGCAACTGTAGCTCACGCAGATGGATGCACCTCGCGGCGGAGTTTCCTGGGCAAGACGGCGGCGGGTCTGGCGGCGTTCTCCGCCCTGGCCTCTTCCGGTTGCTCTGAGCCGATGACGCGTTCCTCCGGCGCGACCGGGCGCGGGCTCATCCGGACCGGCGATGTCGTCCTCTTCCAGGGCGACTCCATCACCGACGCCGGCCGGGACCGAAAGCGGCAGGACAATGCCAACGAGGGGCGGGCCCTGGGGAATGGCTATGCTCTCTTCGCCGCCTCGCAGTTGCTGGCCACACGGGCCGAGGCCGGTCTGAGAATCTTCAACCGCGGCATCAGCGGCAACAAGGTCTTCCAGCTTGCCGACCGCTGGGACGCGGACTGCCTCGCCCTGAAGCCCGCCGTCGTCAGCATCCTCATCGGCGTCAACGACATCTGGCACACACTCAACGGCAACTACCAAGGCACCGTGGAGATCTACGAAAAGGACTACCGGGCCCTGCTCGAGCGAACGCAACGGGAACTGCCGGGGGTCCGCCTGGTGCTCTGCGAACCGTTTGTCCTGCGCTGCGGGGCCGTCACCGATAAGTGGTTCCCCGAGTTCGACGGCTACCGCGCCGCCGCCCGGCGGGTCGCGACGGAGTTCCGCGCCGCCTTCGTCCCCTTCCAGACCATGTTCGACCAGGCCGTCACCACCGCGCCGCCCACCTACTGGGCCGGCGACGGCGTCCACCCCACCATGGCCGGCGCCGCCCTCATGGCCAAAACCTGGCTCGACACCGTTTTGCACGCGAGGGCATAAGATCGCCTCCATGGCGGCACTCTTGCGCTTCACCCTGGTTTTCCGTTGCTCTCTATAACGATCCCGCTGTCAGCAGTTCTGCCGGCGTGAGAACGGGCAAGTCGGAGTTTGGGAACGCACTGGCGTCTCGGCTCACGATACAGTCGGCTTTCGCGCGGATGGCGCTGAAGTACTGGATGGCGTCCTCCAGATCCTTGAAAGCCGAATCAAGAGCCTGATCCAGAATCTGTTTGTCGAGTGGTACGGGCGCGAACGTGTCACGCAGGAGCACCATCATGCGATTCGCTGTCTGACGTGTGCGCAACCGCCGCACCACATAGTAGATGTTGTTAAAGCTGATTACGCAAATGAAACCCTGGATACGGCTCTGCTCGACCAGCGTCCAGACGCGCACACTATCCGAATAGAATG
>VGYL01000121.1 GCA_016872975.1 Planctomycetota bacterium | reverse complement strand
GGGGTTCGAATCTGGAGGTGGTGCGATGAAAGGGTCCTGGATCCTTGGGATCTGTTTGACTGTCCTCCTGCTCTCGCTGACTGCTCACGGCGCGACCGCTGGCAGGAACGCTGATGGTGCCCTGATCATGCATACGAACGACGCCTACACCTACTCCTCGGCCACCAGATGCACGACGCCGCTGGCTCGCCCGGCCACCTGCGAGGAGGCGATCACCCGGTCCGACAAGGCCGTGCGGCCGGTGGTGTGGGCGCTGATGGCCTTCGATTCGTTGGCATCTCCCGCGGTGACGGTCGTCTACTTCGGCCTGGAGATGGACGAAGTCTGTATCGACCCGGCGGAGATCAGCTGGAGCTGGTGCAGCCCAACCGGAGTCGTGCCTTCCCAGGTCGTGTCGGCAGAGTGGCCTGGGGATGGAGAGAGCGCGACGGTAGGTTGGCGCGTTGCGGTCACGCAGAACCTCTTCCCGTTCCTCTACATGAGGATCGACGAGGAACTCTGCGGGGAGCCCGGTGCCTACATCTCAACGTCGATCAACCATGTGGGTGGGTACGCCGCGTTCATCGACGACAGCAATCCGCCGGTGGAGGATCGCATTGCCCAATTCGGCACAGTCCGCTGGTATGAGCAAGGCTCGAACGACTGCCCTGTGGCGCAAGCCGAAGCCTGCTGCTTCGAGGATGCGTCGTGCATGTCACTCCTCGCCATCGATTGCGAGACACAAGGGGGAACTCCATATGGAGCAGGCTCAACGTGTGATCCCAATCCGTGTATGCTGCCGTGCTGTCTACCAGGCGGGATCTGTGAACTCCTCGATGAAATCTCCTGTGCCGCACATGGGGGAATTGCTGATACAACGACGATCGCATGCGATCCAAACCCCTGTTCTCAACCGTCCAGAGGGGCCTGCTGCTTCGGAGCCTTTGACTGCGAGATCCTCAGCGAGTGGGATTGTGCCATGCTGGGAGGCACCTGGCATGGGGCGGACTCGCCCTGCCTGCCAAACCCGTGTCTTCAAGAACCGCGAGGTGCATGCTGTTCACCGACGGGGAATTGCTACCTGACTACGAGATGGACCTGCCTTCAGCTCGGTTTCTCGTGGAGAGGAGCTCATAGCTCATGCGTACCGAACTCCTGTCCTACGAACTGGGAAAAACAGCCGGCCCCATCGGCTCGCGCCCCATTGACCTGGGGACATTTGAAGGCGATATTCCGATGAGGTCTCAGCCAACAACTCCTAAGTTGATTGACCTCTGTAGCAGCTCACTCGGAGCATCCAATCGGTATCGAGGATCTCTTCCTTTGCACCACCAGGAGGTCTGACCATGAGTGCACTCGCCGTTGTCGTTGCTCTGCTTTCCGTGCGAGCGTTGGTATCCAACGAGGCATCGCCGACCAATGTTCCAGCGGATTCACTCTCGGTGTTCGGATATGCGTACGGGTATGAACTTACGGGTACGCCGATCTACGACGTTTGGGAGGACACTCTCTTCGTCTCTGGCTATCCCTACTATCCTCGACGCCGCCACGTCCCAGATCTGCCAGACAGCGCTTACGAGAGCTGGAAGTCCTCACATCGCGACCTCGTACAGCGGCGGCGGATGATTGCGCGGACAGCCCTCCGGGAAGCGAATAAGGCTTCCTCCCGTCAAGAGTGGATTCGGAGGTACGTCGAAGTCCTGGATGGGCATGTTGGTAAGGAAGTGAGGCGATACGAAGTTAGTGAAGGTGGAATCGCCGTATGGTACGAGGGCTATCCGAGTGAGGTTGTCACCTACCTACCGACTTCCTTTCCTATCACGAAACGAAGTCCCCCCCGGCGAGAGGAAGTCTTACAGGAACAGGAAGCGCGGTTCCGCGACAACCAAGCAAGAGGGATGTGGATTTGCTGGGGCGAGGGCTACCACCTCGTGGTTCCTCCTGCCCGTCAACCGGCGACGACACGCGCCATAGAGGAGCTTCGAGCCATCGCCCGCCGGGGTCACTCTGGCGCAGCTCTGAAAGAGGCAATCGCAGGAGTCGATGTGATGAATACGGCGCTGCAGAGCGACCAATTCCTCCATGACATCCTGGTTGCTCAAAGGGGGCGATAGGATGCGAGTCATCAGCTTCCTTGTCTTTACTATCGCCGGACTCATTATCGCGAGCCCATTCGATGTCACCCCAAGTGCCGCGGCGGGCCCCGGACAGAACAATACGCCGAGCAGCTCATACGCTGCCCTCTTCGAACCATGGCAATTCAGCACCGGAACAGCCTACGCCGACGACTGGGCCCTCATGAATCAGGGTTATGTGGTCTCGACGCACGAGAACCCCGAATCGACGATGGTTCCGGACCCTATGATTGAGGAGTTTGTCGACGAACTCGATTCATTGGCTGGCGCGATCGTGTACGTGGGACATGGGGACGCTGCCGGTGTGTCGATCGAGGTCTACGGCAACATGGCGGGTAATGAGATGCAGGCGCTATGGAGGCTAGAGCAGCTCCAACCACTGTATCCGGGCCAGCTCTTCCTCGCCTGCGATCCGGAGACGAGTGGAATCGCCATAGCTATGCGCTGGTGGGCGATTCCGCAGTATGTCGACCTGTCAGACGCCATTGTGGACCTGGAGTGCTGCTGCAGCGAGGACTACTGGAGCTGGAGTGCTCATGGAGCACGTGTAGAATTTGTGAATGACTGTGGTCTCTCACCATCTGCTATTGCTACAAACATGGGTGCGATCTGGGGGGGATTCGACGGGTCCGGGGGGTGGGAGAAGCGCACTGCTTCAAGGGCAGCCGGTGACGCGTCATCGTACTTGACACTCAACGGGAATGGGAAGACTACGCTAGCTCCATGCGTCAAATGGACCAACGCTGAAAAGTATGATCGGGTGCCTCTGGAGGGGAAGACCGTCCGTCTGCTCTTCGACACTCATATCGACACGACGGTCACTTCTCCACCGGTGTTCTGGGTGGATGGCGAGTCGCTTGAGCTCGTGGGCCAGCCGTGGTGGGATTCGGATACGACCTTGGCGACGGTAGTGAAAGCAGTGCCAGGGATATACGGAGCCGCTGACCTCGTGGTGGACCATGAAGCGGTGCGCTCATTGACGAACGCCGCAGCAAAGCTGGACGGGGTTGGATCGGGGGGGCGAAGCGATTGGAGGATTCCCCTGACGAACGATAACATCCCGGCTGCAGAGATCGAGGGAGTCATCTGGCAGGAAGGGACATTGTACTGGAACCCTGTCACGGAGCATCAGACGGCCGCCTATCGTGTCGAGGGTAGAAACCCTCCAGATAGACGGTGGTGGCCGGTCAAGGAGCGTCTGTCGACGGGGGTGGGGCGTAGGTCCTGTAGCGTAGGGAACGCCTATGCTGAGTATAGACTCATTGAGCAAGAGCACAGCGGCAACGAGATCATACATCAGAGTGTCAGCGCCAAGAACATGCCTGAGGTTAGCCCCCAGCAATCACCGGCGATTGACGCATTACGTGCTGCTCTCAGGATGAAGCTAGCCTCGGGGCCCGCGAATCCGGGGACCGCGAGGCAGCAGGTCTTCTATGGTGAGAAACTCGGGATTCTGACGCCCCAGCAATTCGTAGATGAGCTTTCTGATCTCAGGAGCTACTTGCAGGGGTACTTCGGCATGACGGTTCAGATAGTGGCAGTGGAGCAATTTGGCCCTCCCGAAGCCCGCTACCTCGGGATCAAGGGGGCCATTGGTGCGATGTACGGTCAGGGGTATCACTACTTCCTCCTCGTCGGAGACGCTTCGGACTGGGAGTACTTCGACGGGCCGCACACGTCGGAGTACTGGCCTCCCGGATGGGAAGGGATTCGGCAGTACTACTTCGCCTGCGGCTATCCCCACGGTGGGAACCCACAATACAACATCATCCCTACTGTGGTTGTCAAAGATCCGCTCCCTCGCGAGGAGAACCTCGCTTGGTATCAGCCATACTACATGCTCAATGATATGATAGCGTATGGGGATGTCGACGACGATGGTCTACCCGATGCCGTGGTGACCCGCTGGCCCTTTACAACTGATGTGGAGGTCGCCGCAATGACCCTCAAGCTGCTCACTTACTTGGACGCGGGAGGGGCGTATTCCCACCCTTATATCGTTTCCACCTATCTGGGAGACGTCAACCATCAGCAAGCAGGAGATGGAGAGCGTGCAGTTCAGACTGCTGATGCGATTCTCTCGTGCTTCCCGAGCGGAACCACATTCCACGAATTGCTTGAGTCGCAGTACAGTGGCTGGGATCGTGTCGTCGCAGCTGTTGAGCTCTGGCATAGGGAAGCGGACATTGTCCTTTTCGTTGGTTCAACCAGCGGACGATATGCCCCTGCGACTTTCTTCTACCTAGGTCATGGCTTCACGACGGGTTTGATCTCCGTGGAATCGTTCACCCCGTTCGTTCTAGCTGTCTCCTGTGGGACTGGAGACGAGTATCGAACAGAGGACCCTGTTTACGGATCACCTGTCAGTCATCGCTTCCTGGCGGCGCACGCTAAGGGAGCGATCGCCTGGGTGGGGGCGACCGCGGGGACATTCCAGAGTGGGAATCGCGTTGTCGGACAGAAGATTGTCCAGTACCTCCAAGCTGACGCAGCTCGGCCAGCTGGGGAGAGCGTCCGGTTGGCCATTAGGGACGTTCTTGAGAATCCGCCACCGTCGGACCCGGGGGCGGTAACGACCTGCAAGTCCTACAACTTCTTCGGCTTTGGTCTTGCTCCATTGAACCACCACCGCGAGGTTGTTGCGGTGCAGGATAGCACTGTATCCATACGGGAACTCCCCCTCTCTCTATCTGTGCCGAATCCGATAATCGGCAGGGACAAGGTTGTATTCAATTTGGCCGCGAAATGTGAGGCGCAGCTGTGTGTCTATGATGTGGTGGGTCGCTTAGTGGCCGCTCTAGCTGATGGCGTTTTTGAGGCGGGCCCGCATACGATTGTGTGGGGCGCAGACGGGAAGGTCTCTTCGGGGTCCTATTTCTTAAAGCTCAGTGCTCTGGGTCGCTCAGTGACAAGGAACGTTCAAGTGTTCGCCCGGTAGCAGTGTCTGAGGCCCGGCCTTGGCCTACCGCGAACGACGGTCTCTCCTTGAGCCGTCCGCCAAGGGCGGGCTGGAGACGCCGAATGCTCCACTGCGGTCATTCTACGGAGACGGCTCGTAAACGACATGGTCACGCGGACACCGCCTATACCGTCGTTCTCACGTAAGCGGTCAGTCAACGGAGGCTTGCGCTGTGTCTCCTACAAACTCGATCCGGCCGATGAACGATTCGCGAGCCAGCACTCCTGTGTCTCCCTCAAGCTCTATCCAGACCACAACGGTAGAAGATCCGAACTCCCGGACGGGTCTGGAGCAACGCGCTGATCATGATAAGGCAAGGGGATCAAGAAGTCCAGGGCGATCTCCGCCCTGCGAGCTCCGCTCAGGCTACGCAGCAACTTCATTCCGGGCAGAGCTGACGGACCTTGGGGCTGATGGGGTTACCGCGGATAGGTCGTGATGCGGCAGCTGGGCAATCATCCGGTGTCGCTCGGGCCAGCGCCCTTGCCGTTGGGTGTCCCATGACCGCAAGCCTGACGCTGGCTGAGGAGCATGGGCGCGACCCTACCGAGGCTCTACGCTAACCGCAAGAGTGCCAACGCGGACGGGATTTGTCCGAGTAAGACCTATCCTTGGCCCCTATAGGCGATTAATGCAAACCACATGCGGAGCACGAACGCTACCCTCGGGCGAGCCAAAGACCTCTACGGAACCCGCGATGTCCGCGGCAATTGAGAACTTGCTGAAGACGGTCATGTCTTCGACAGGCCGCTGGATGATCAACCCGCCGAGTACCGCAACCTCAAGCGTTGTTGTGAACTCGACGCCAGCGTGCTCTTTCAATCGAAAGTGGACGGAGTACGGGCTTCTGTCACCAGGCCACTTGTAGTATGTTATGTTGTTGACGTTCATAACGACGCCAGACATCCGGCCAAGGATCTCTACATTTGATATCTCCCCCCGCCATCTCGGAAGTCGCGTCGTATGCGGGAAGAGACGAACAAAGTCCCGATACGCCCGATCGGTCTTCTCGTGTGACACGGATCTCCACTCAAGCGTCTCCAATTCGGCCTGTGCGACCTCCGAGAATCGGGTATCTGGATACTCTTGCAGGAACTCTCGTAGAGACTTTGCGTCGCCGGCCTTCTGAGCAGCGGTCCAGGCAATCCGCGACAGGTGGTACCTCGCCGAGTCAGCATATGCGCCTTGCGGATGGGCGGTCAGGAAGTTCGCGTAAGCTCCAGCCGAGTCCTCGAGCTTCGTCCGACGCCAATCCCGATCGGTACGCTCGCAGGAAAGCAGTACGAGAGAGACGAGAAACGACACGGCCGCAGCATGACGACTTCCACGTGGCATAAGCTCCTCCTCTCAGGCAAATCACGGTCGCTAGCGAATGTCCTTTCAATAAGGTGACGCCCGAGTTCGGCGGCAACGTGACGCGTCGTCAGCTGGATGCTGTTGTGCGGTATCCGTTCGGCCAACCCATGTAGCCAACCCCTTGTTTGATTGAGACGATGCCCGCACCGAGAGGAGGTGCGGGATGCCCACACATCGTGCGGTTTCAAGAAAGTCGCTGGTTCTGCAGAAGGTGTACTGGCGGGCCTCCGAGGCCCGAGAGGTTCTGGATCTCTGGCGCCGCAGCGGAGAGAGCCTTTCGGCTTTCGCACGGGAACACGGGTTGTGCCGCAACCGCCTTGCGCGGTGGCGGGATCGACTCGGAACCGATGGTCCTGCTCCTGAGTTCCACCCCGTTCGGCTGGTCGAGCACCGGGTTCGTCCCCCCGCGGCCGAGGCGATGGCCGGCGGGATCGAGGTTGTCCTCTCCGGCGGGCGCCGAGTCACCGTGCGCCCGGGCTTCGACGGCGACCTGCTGGCCGAGGTGATCCGCGTCCTGGATGCACTGCCTTGCTGACCCTGCCCGCCACGGTACGGATCTACATCGCGGCCGAGCCCGTCGACCTACGCCGCGGATTCGACGGGTTAGCGGCCGCCACGCGCCAGATCATCTGCTGTGACCCGCTCTCGGGTCACCTCTTCGCCTTCATCAACAAGCGTGCGAACCGCCTGAAGATCCTCCTCTGGGAGCCGAGCGGCTACCTGCTCGTCTACAAGCGGCTCGAGCGAGGACGCTTCCATCTGCCTCGCTCCCCACGGCCGGGATCGCGGCACGTGGAGATGGAGGCGGCGGAGCTTGCGTTGATGATCGAGGGGATCGACCTCAGGGGAGCGCATCGGAGAAAAAGATGGAATCCCAGTGAGAATGTTATTGCGCGACACGCATGAATGTGAAAGAAAGGCATCATGCACGCCGAGGCCATCAAGAAGACCCTCGATCTCGCGCAGATCAGCACTCACCTGCGTTCTCTGCTGGCTGAAGGCCGCACGGACGAGGCGATCGAGATGGTGATCGCGATGCTCTCTCAGCTCCAGACAAGCAATATCGAGCTGGTCCTGAAGCTGATGAAGATGGAGCGGGAGAGGTCAGGGCGGCGGAGCGAGCGGATGGACCCCGAGCAGATCTCGCTCATGCTGGAGATGATCGCCGACGAGATGACGGAGGAATCGGACCACGCGGCGACCGAGGGGGAAGATAAGGCGCTCGCGGCGGAGCGGGAGGCTCTCCAGGCGCCGGAGGTACGGCAGGCTCCTCGGCGCCGGCGTCCGTCGAAGGATCTGCCGCGCGAGATCATCACCCATGAGCTGGCTCCGGAAGAGAGGCTCTGCTCCTGTTGCGGGCGGCCCATGACGAGGATCGGCGAGGACGTGAGCGAGATTGTCGAGCTGATTCCAGCTCAGTTCCAGGTGCAGGAGCATCGCCAAGCGAAGTACGCCTGCTCTCGGTGCAAGGAGACGGTGGTGACCGC
Source organism: Planctomycetota bacterium (assembly GCA_016872975.1). Taxonomy (GTDB): domain Bacteria; phylum Planctomycetota; class Phycisphaerae; order Sedimentisphaerales; family Anaerobacaceae; genus PLanc-01. The sequence continues at coordinate 4,135 of VGYL01000121.1, read as the reverse complement.
GGCGGGTCCGGCGAAGCTGATCGAGAAGGGTCTGCCCGGCCCGGGGTTGTTGGCTCACGTGGTGGTGAGCAAGCACGAGCAGCACTTGCCGCTCACGCGTCTGGTGGAGATCTACCGCAGGGGCGGCTTCACCACCTCGACCTCGACGCTGTGCGGCTGGGTGAGCGCCGTGGCCGATGAGCTCGCCCCGATCGTGGATAGGATCTTCACGAAGGCGATGGTCTCCCTCGAGCTGCAGACCGACGGCAGTGGATTGAAGGTGCTCGACCGAGACGATCCCGAGGGGATCTGCAAGGGTACGATCTGGACCTTTGTGGGTGATCGCCGCCATGTCGTTTTCCGTTACTCGAAGGACGGCACCGGCGGGGAGGGGCCGTGGCGCTACCTCAAGGGTCGGGAGGGCTATCTACAGGCCGACGCCTCGAACATCTTCGACAGGGCCTACAACGGGAAGATCGCGGAAGCCGATGAGGTCGGGTGTCTGTCGCATGCGAGGCGCAAGTACTACGACCTCGTTGATTCCGATGTGCGAGTGGCCTACCCCCTGAAGCTGATCGGGCAGGTCTATCAGGTGGAGGATCTGGCCGACCGCCGGAAGCTCACACCGGAGGAACGGCTCGCATTGCGGGAGGCTCGATCCGCTCCGATCATGGATCGCTACCATCGCTGGCTGCTCCGGATGGTCTCGGGAGAGCCGCCGGCTTCTCAGCTCGCGAAGGCATGCGCCTACAGCCTGAACCACTGGGCGGCATTGACGCGCTTTCTCACCGACGGGCATCTGGCGCCCGACAACAACCTCTGCGAGCAGCAGATCCGCTGCCTGGCCCTGGGAAGGCGGAATTATCTCTTTGCGGGATCCGATGCCGGCGCGGAGCGCATCGCAATCCTCTACAGCGTGATCCGCACCTGCGCCCTCCACGGCATCGACGCATTCGCCTACCTGAAGGACACCCTGAGCAAGCTCGCCGTCGGCTGGCCGACGGATCAGCTCGACGAGCTGCTGCCGGAGAACTGGTCCCCCGCTACGCCGAAGTCATCTCCTGAAGCCTGATTCGATCGACAGCCCTGTCGCCAGGCGCTCGTCGGCCGGGGATGGGATGCCCGAACGGATACGGAGAAGATGCTCGTCGTGCGGTAAGGGTCAAGGGTGCACCTGAGCCAGGGATTACACCAGGATTACGACTGCAGATGGCGACGGCCGAATCATCGCTGCCTGCACAGGTGCACTCTTCCTCTGTTGCTGTGCCGGGCAATCCTCTTCCTGTGGCGTGCAATGTCAATGCACGCGATCTCCACCCCTCTACGAGGTGGAAGACGTTTCATCACGGGAGGGATTCGTAAGCGTGCCTTGACAAACACGGCCCGGCAGCACGACAAAGGTGTGCCTTGGAAGTGGATGGCTTGCGGGTAAGAATGGCCTCCAGTCATCTCCAGTCGGCAAGCTGGCCAAGGCGCACCTCACGTACATGGCTGGGTAGCTCAGCGGTAGAAATACTAGCTGGTAGAGATTAAACCTAGACCGTTTCTCTGAGGTAAAAATCCTTCCATCGCGCGAGCCGCTTCTTCTCGGCGTCCGTCTCGCTGTGCACCTCCAGGAAGGCTAGAAGCTTCTTCATGAGACGGTCGCAGGAGAGTTCAAATGCACAGACCGAGCTTTCGAAGCGTTTGAGGAATAAGGTACGAATCAGGCCGACGACCTGCCTCTGCCGGTTCTCCTCGAAGGGGTCAATGGTATCGTCGTCCCCCTTATACCAGGCCAAGGGGTAGTAGACGGGCAGCGTGAAGAGTGGGCGTTCCTTCTGGAACGCTTTCTCGAACATGTCCAACAACTTGCCGTAGGTCTTTCGGATCGAGTAGGTGGCAACCTGCGGAGCGCGGCGCTCGGGAAACGCGGTTGCCTTGCCCGTCTCGCGTATCTGGCTCTCGCGCGCGTAGGCGCGGCTACGCTGGACAACGAGATTCTGGAACGTCCCGTCCGCCGCCAGGATCTGCTGCGCCTCGCTCAAGTGCTCCGAGATGTCGACCCCCGAGGCCCCGACGATGTTCCTTAGCGCCTTCTCCATGTTGTTGAAGTGCGCTCGCAGGTTGTTCACGCCAAGTGTCCGGGCGAAATACTGCTCCTCACGTCGGGTGAAGAGCTCGGTCATATGCCGGAAGTCGCTCAGGTGGTTGTTGATCGGCGTGGCGGTGAGCATAAAAAGCGTCTTGAGCCGAATGGCGCTATCGAGGAGGTCATAGAGCTGGTAGTAGCGGGAGGGTTCCACGCCACTGCTGGGATCGGCCTTCCGCCCCGGATTCCGGAAGTGGTGGGCCTCGTCGATGATCACAACGTCGGCGAGCTCCGCGATGCGGCGGAATCGCTCAGGAAAGTCCCCCGTTCGGCCGAGATCGGTGTGGCTGAAGACCGCCAGGTTGCTGAAGTCCGCGCTGCCGCCCACGCCTCCGATATGCGGGAGCCAGTCGCGCAGGTGAGGCTCCCAAACGCCTTCCTTCGTAGCCTTCGGAGCAAAGAGCACGACCCGCTTCCCCTCGTGGAGGACGAGGCGCTCGATCAACATCAGCCCGACGAAGGTCTTCCCAAGGCCGACGCCGTCGCAAAGGAATGCCCCGTTGTGCTGGCGGGCGATCTTCATGAGCGCCCAGTAGGCTTCCTTCTGGTAGCGGTCGAGCCTCGGGAAGATCCTCGAGCGGGCCTCATCCCACTCTGAGGCGGTGAGCTCGTGCCCACGGAAGAACTCCTGGAGGGCCTTCGCGTAGACATCGAAGGGCGTGTACTCGTGCGTGTGGCGAGCGATCGTGTCGATGACTTCTGCTGTCACATCGCTCGCTTGGTTCCAATGCGCCTCGAACCACTCCTGCAGCTGTGCTACCTCGCGGGCGCTCTGCACCTGGATGTTGAGCTCGACGTTCTCGGTCAACCCGGGCCGGGTGAAGTTGCTTGATCCGACCAGAGCCTGTGAACCCACGACTTCGATCTTCGCGTGCGTGATGTAAGCCTTGGCGTGGAACTTCGCGCGGTCATAGACGCGGCATTCGATCTGCCGCGATCGAAGTGCCTCCAGAATCGCAGGGACGCCGCGGAGGAAGGGGTTTGCCTCCTTGCTGGCCTCGATGCTGCTGTCCAACTGCCCAACGGCTCGCATTTGCACGGCCTCAAGAAGGGCCTTCCTCGTGCGATGCGTGGTCTCCGCGCCCATGAGGATCCGGATCTTCTCCAGGGGCTGCCACCTACCGTCCAGAGCGAGCAGCGCGCCGAGTTCGAAGTACCCGCTGGCGATATCGAACGCCTTGGCGATCTCCGTCCATTCCTCCAGGTAGCGAAGACCTGTCCAGCCCGAAACGCTGTTGTCGACGATGAAGAGGTCGCGACCCCTGGACTCAGTGGGCATGCCCTAGTACTCCCCGGAATCGGTTTCGATCCATGGTAGAGAACGTACCTCGTGAACCTCGCATCGACGGCCAGCGACACGCCATCATCCCGAGACCCGCCGTCGTGCGATGGCTCTCCGCGTCAGTCGCTCATGTCGAAGGGCGGGTTCGCCGGGATGCACTCGAGCGCTTTGGCGGGGCCTCATCTGCGCCCCCCATGCGCTGTCTCCACTTGCCGATCATGAATTGGTCGCATCCCAGGACCGCGCTGCTACATGCTAAAGACGCGACACCAGCTTAGATTACAAGCATGGAGGGCGCAATCGGCCGCTGGGCCCCCCAGGAACCGCCCACCGCGTCGGCCAGGCCGAGTGAGACCAAGTCTCAACTGTGTGCAGTGACCACGACACGGGTTGACGCCCCCCAGAGGAATCCAGGAGGTTCGTCGGCGTTCCGGGGGAGGCAGCCGGGCGTGCAGGGGTAGGGGCTTCCGATCGTACTACAATCCACGTCGCCAGAGCGGATGAGGTGGTAGGAACACCTCTTGAAGTTACTGCGACCGTTCCCATCGCGACCCGATCAGTGTTCCGCAGGGAAAGGACCCGTCCGAGAGCGTGCGGCCGGTCGGCCTACTGCCCGTATCGGAGTTTGAACCGCCCCGGGATTACCGGAGACTCCATTTCATGAGAGGATGGGGTCATGGCTAGAGCAAGCAGGTATTCACCGGAGGTCCGGGAACGGGCCGTGCGGATGGTTTTGGAGCACG
>VGYL01000120.1 GCA_016872975.1 Planctomycetota bacterium | reverse complement strand
GTCGACGATCTCACACCCCGAGGTGCGCAAGACCGGGCAAGGTCGGGCAGTTGGGGGCAGTGTTACCCAACAATTTACCCAACAAGATCCGAGTCAAGGGCGCGGAAGCGGAGGCGACGCCCTCACGGGCTTCCGAGGACCAAGAGCGGCCGGTCGAATAAAGCCGACCGCGATGGAGTCGGGACACAGAAGAAGCGGCATGCCGATGGCGACGGTCAGGACTAGCTTCTACTTCTCCAGGCGCCCCACCCTGCCGTTCGTGGTCTTGGCCTGGGCGAGGACGGCGTCGCACTCCTCGTCGATACGCTTCTGCCAGTCGTGCAGGGCGCCCACGCCGGTCTCTTCCGCGCCGGCCGACGGAAGAAGCAGGCCGCGGGGTGAGCGGCGTCGGCCCGGGCTGGCCTTCGGCGCGCGTGCTCAAGCCGGGGGATTTTGGAACGCGCTCCGTTCATGCGTAGGGTCGGTCAGCCAATCGCCGCCAAGACGGCCTTGAGCACGGCGGCGCCCTCGCGCCGTGTATCGATCAGGCGGCGACGCCAGGCCAGTGCATATGGGGTCGACGAGCGAAGCGCAGGCGGCAGGGGCAACGTACGAAGAGAACCCGCGACGGTCGGCATCAGGATGGAGGGCACGATGGCCGCGCACACCCCGGCCGCTGCGGCTTGCAGCGACTGGCGGAAGGAATCCGCTTCGAGCACGACGCGCAGGCGCACACCCGCCTTCGCCGCATACTCGTCAACCAAGGACCGCAACTCGCCGCCGATCGGCAACGCGAGCGGCAGCGCGGCCAGCGCCTTCGGCGAGGCCCCCGACCCGCCGGCCAAGTCCGGCGGCACGGCCGACACCCACTCCAGCGACCCGAGCTTCCGTTTCTCAACGCGCCCCGGCACGGCGTCGGCGCGGAGCAAGGCGAAGTCCACCTGCCCCTCCCCCAGGGCACGGGCCGCATCCTTCGTCTGCATGTGCGCGATCCGCCACACAACGGAGGGCAGGCGCTTGCGGATCTCCGCGAGCCGCGGCAGGAAGACCGCGTCGAGCAGTGTGTTGGATCCGGCCATCGAGAACCGCACCGGGCGGTTGCGGCACTCGTCGTCGAAGTCCTGCAGGGCCGCCATCTGCCCCCGGACCAGCGCGGCCAGCCGGCGCCCTTCCTCCGTGATCGCCAGCCCCCGGCCCTGACGCCGCACCAGCTCGACCTCCAACGCTCCCTCGAGCTCCCGGATCTGGCGGCTGAACAGGGACTGCCGCACCGGGTCGCCGCCGGCCGCCTTCACGATCGACCCCGCCTCCGCGACCGCGCAGAAGTTTCGCAGGCGATCCCAGCTCAACCCGGTCCTGGACAGAACATCCGTATTCATGATCCGTTGGTAATATATCCTATGATCTCATGACTACCAGTAGAAACCCGCTTCTGCGACAACAGCTCCGCGATCGGGCGAGAAACGATCCCCGACGACAGGAGAACGGAGCCATGGACGAGGAAGAGCGGATGGGATGCGATCAGTGCTTCGGGGAAGACCCGGAGGCCGCGTGGGCGTGGAAACACGAACCGGCAGAGTGCCTCTTGGAATCGAGCCACTTCGAGATCTCCATAGAGGTCTGCCCGGCATGCGGCCAGGCCTTCGTGCGGATCTTCACCGAGTTCGTCGACTGGGAGGAAGGGGACGACCCCCAGTACTGGGATCTCCTGCCGATCTCCGCCGCGGAACGGGAGAAGCTGAAGGGGCAGGCAGGCCAACCTGATCTGGATTACCTGATGGAGCTCGGCGCGGAACGCCGTCACCTCAAGGCGGACGACCACGGAATCCGGTGGGCTGGCGGTGGCCTCATGATCATGCCCGGCGGCTGACCCCTACCGTACAGACCAGGAAAGAACATGATGACGAATTCGAGCGCACTGGAGGCCGCAATCCGGCTGGCATCGGAGAAGCACACCGGACAGACCGACAAGGCCGGCGCCCCCTACATCCTGCATCCTCTCCGGTTGATGATGCGGATGGATGAGGATGTCCTGCGGATGGCGGCCGTCCTGCACGACGTGGTGGAGGACACGCCGACCACCCTCGACGGCCTGCGGGCGGCCGGCATCCCCGAAGAGGCGGTGCGGCTGGTCGACCTGCTGACGCACCGGCCCGGGGAAGCGCGCACGGCCTACTACCTGCGGCTGGCCGCCGACCCGCTGGCGCGAGCCATCAAGCTGGCGGATCTGGAGGACAACATGGACGTGCGGCGCCTTCCCCGGCTCACCGCCAAGGACATCGCGCGCCTCGCCCGCTACCGTCAATGGTGGGGCAGACTGAAAGCCATGGACTGCGGCGGAGAAGGAGATGCGCCGATCAGGCCGCCCGCGAACAAGGCCGCGATCATGGAGTGGTTGTTTCGGACGCGGCCCGCCACAATTCGATTGCAGATGGCGGAGCCGACACGGCTGATCTGTGCGGTGGCCGAACTCTACGACGACCCGGATGAGTGCCCGGACCCGGAGTATGCTCCCGACAGCGAGGAGGCGGCCGAGGCGGCCACGGTGGACGAGGAACGCATCGAGGCGGCCGCGCACACATGGGGGAGGTTGACGGACGACGAGCGCACACGACTTCGACGGCTACTCGAGCAAAGCTTCGATATGAATCCGGACCGGCTTGCCGACAGCTTCGAAGAGTTGGACGCGAACATGCCGTGGGACCCGGACCCGGACGAGTGTCCAGACTGACTCATTCGGCCGCGCCCATGCGACTCTTCCGAGGATAGATACGGAGCCCCCACCCTAGCCTGTGCAGCTTGCCCTGCCGGGCCATCCGGGACAGCGCCTCGTCGACGGAAGCCCGGCGCCCCACCCAGATGACGTCGTTCGCGCAGAACGGATCCGAGCTTCCGCGCCTTCATACAGACGCACGTCCCTCTTCTGCAATAGACTGCGATTGTGGTGCGCTCAGATCATGTCAGGAATATGCACTCGTTCTTCTGACAACACGGAAGCCCGTAATGTCACAAACTTCGACCCATATTCGTGACAAAGGCGCACCGCGCGCCCCACCCCGGGCCGTGTCGTCAGCTTCGGCCGACGGAAGAAGCAGGCTGCGGAGTGACCGGCATCGGCCCAGGCTGCCCGTCGGCGCGCGCAGCCCGGGGATTTTGGAACGCGTTCCAAAATGCCGTCGCCGGGGCAGCCGGCCGGGCCGCGCTTCGCCCGGTCGGCGACGGAGTCCAAGATGAACTCCATTGCTTCGCGTTGATCACGCCGATCACTTGAAGCAGAGCATCGGGCTCAGCGGAAAGCCTCCACGAAAGGCTGTCACCCCGAGGAATCAGATGCCTACTTCAGCAAGCTGCAAATGAAACCGATGACGATGATGGTAAGAAAGATGAGGCCGATACCAAGCAGTCCCGATAGAAGTGACCCCAAGCATCCATCACCACCGCCGCCTCCGCCAGAACCATGGCTGCCCGATGATCCAGACCTGTACGGCTCTCCAGCCCTCTGGCGTGCGGCTAGGTTGGCCCCATGGCTTCCTCCCGCACTGGTCCATCCATATGGATTGCTCATGATCCATGTCCTCCCTTGAGGATCCAGCATCTCCTTCAGTCTCAGAGAATACACCGCGATGCCCGGATCCGCCCACACTTTCGGACAAAGTGTAAGCTCGAGAATCGACGCGCAGCCAGCCATTTCTGATTGGGATTGACGGCACAGATCCAAACCGGCGCCCCCCCCGCCGCGTTCGCGCCCCGCTCGGCGACGTCTATTCACGTGCCGAACGCAAACATGCCGGCGTTCCACGTCTGCGCGGCGGAATCTCGGCGTGTCTCGCGCCATGGCCGGGTCAGAGCCCTCGGTGGTCCGGACCTCCCAGGCGAGCGTGTCGAGGAACGTGAGCCGGCGGGCGATGGCCGCCTGCACCGTCACGTCCGCGGTCTCCATGTGGTGTCAGCGGTCACTTGAAAACCAGCCAGTGAGGAACAGTTCAAAACCAGCCACCCGGAAGGGCGGATTGGCCGGGTACGTTGGCTCCTTTGGGAAGGAGACAGCGGACCATGGCGAACCGGATCGGGATGGCTACAGAAGATTCGATACGAACGCTTTACGAGCGCGGCTGGTCGAAGCGGAAGATCGCCCGGGAGCTGGGGGTTGACCGGGAGACGGTCGACCGGTACGCGCCAAAACCAGCCAAAGTGACCGCCGGGATAATCCCGGTGGCCGATCCCGAGGCGGGCGGTGACGGTTCAAAACCCGCCAAAGTGACCGCCGGGATCCGGCGGTGTCGGAGCGTGTGCATCGGGCACGCACCGACCATCGAAGCGAAGGTCGAAGCCGGACTCACCGCCCAGCGGATCTACCAGGACCTGGTCGAGGAACAGGGCTACGCCGGATCCTACGAAGCGGTGAAGCGCTACGTTCGCGGGTTGCGGGCGAGCGACCCGCGGCGATACCACCGCATCGAGGTGGCGCCCGGCGCCGAGGCCCAGATCGACCTGGGGACCGGCGCATGGATCGTCGACGAGGAGGGCCGGCGTCGGCGAAGCCACGTGCTGCGCGTGATCCTGAGCTACTCCCGCAAGGGCTACAGCGAAGCGCTACTCGACCAGAAGAGCGAAGGGCTGATGCGGGCCCTGGAGAACGCCTTCAGGCACTTTGGCGGTGTTCCCGCCACCCTGGTCCCCGACAACCTCAAGGCCGCCGTGACCCGGGCCGACTGGTGGGATCCGGATCTCAACCCCCGCATGGAAGCCTTCGCCCGGCACTACGGCACGGCGCTCGTGCCCACCCGGCCGAAATCGCCGTGGCACAAGGGCAAGATCGAACGAGGCATTGGCTACGTGAAGGGCAACGCCCTTCAAGGCCGGCGGTTCGCCAGCCTGGCCGACGAGAACGCTTTCCTCGCCCGGTGGGAGGACCAGGTGGCCGACCGGCGGATCCATGGAACGACCCGCGAACAGGTCCGCCTGCGGTTCGAGGCGGAACGCCCGCACCTGAGCCCGCTGCCCGCAATGTTGTTCCCCTGCTACCAGGAAGCGCCGCGGACCGTGCACCGCGACAGCTACGTCGAGGTGCAGCGGGCGTACTACGAGGTGCCCGCCGAGTACATCGGCCGGCGCGTCTGGGTCCGGTGGGACGCGGCCATGGTCCGCGTGTTCAACGAGCGCCACGAGCCGGTCGCCGTGCATGCCCGCGCCGAGCCGGGCCGGTTCGTGGGCGGCCGCACGGTCGTTCCGGTTCCGGCCGACCTGGTGGCGCGGGCCGGCCGAATGGGCGATCCCTGCGCGGCCTGGGCTCAGGCCGTGGTCGACCAGCGCGGTCCCATCGCCGTGCGCGTGATCCTCGGCCTCCTGTCCCTGGCCCGGCAGCATCCGGGCGCCGGCATCCAGCGCGCCTGCAAGCAGGCGCTGCACCAAGGCGCCCTGCGGCTCCGCGACGTGCGTCGTCTCCTGGAGACCCCGGAGGGGCAAACGTCGTTCGAGTTCCTCGACGAGCATCCGCTGATCCGCAACCTGTCCGAGTACGAAACCCTGATCCCCTGGGGAGGATGACCATGATGCAGGAAGGTCTGCGTAGAACGCTCCGCCAGCTCCGGCTCTCGGGCCTGGCGACCTCGCTGGAGGTCCGGCTGCAGGAAGCCGCCGGCCACCAGTTGAGCCATCTGGAGTTCCTGGAGCTGATCCTTCAGGACGAACTCAACGTCCGCGTGCAGCGGCTGATGGCCCGGAGGACCCGCACGGCCACGTTCCGGGACACCAAGACGCTCGATGCCTTCGACTTCAGCTTCAACCCGTCGGTCCCGCGCAAGCAGATGTACGACCTGGCGACCGGCCAGTTCATCCGGGAGGCCCGCGACGTGCTCTTCCTCGGCCCCCCGGGCGTGGGCAAGTCGCACCTGGCGCAGGCCATCGGCCATGCCGCGATCAAGGCGGGGTTCCTGGTCCTCTATCGCTCGATCTTCGATCTGGTCCGGGATCTCCTGGAAGAAGACGGACTCCGCGACCGCAAGGTGCTCTCCCGGTACCTGAAGCCGGACCTGCTGATCGTCGACGACATGGGCCTCAAGCAGCTCCCCCGGCAGTCGGGAGAGTACCTCTTCGAGATCATCATGCGCCGCTACGAGAACCGCTCGACGATGATGACCTCGAACCGGCCGCTGGAGGAATGGGGCAAGCTGGTCGGCAACGTGCCGGCGGCAACCGCGATCCTCGACCGCTTCCTGCACCACGCGGACATCATCCAGATCCGCGGCCGCAGCTACCGCCTCAAGGACCGCCCGGCCCCCAAAGGAAAGGACACCGAATCGGAACCACCGGAGTTACCCACAGCCTCCCCGCCGTCTCCGACGAGCCGTGGGGGGGCCCATTCTCGACGGCGGGGAGACTGTGGATAACTCCTCTCCGCCCACGCATCCAATCTTGCGTCCATGACCCAAACCCACTACAAAAACGTCAAACCGTGGCTGGTTTTGAAGTGACCGCGACTGGCTGGTTTTGATGTGACCGGTGACAAAATCGCGCCGTCAGGCCGCGTCGCCCTCCACGCGACGCAGCCGTTTCATGTCCATGTACATCTTCGCGCCCCACCGGGTGCCCGTGATGTAGCGCAACCGCGCCGTCACCAGAAGCACGGCCGCATTGCCGTCGGGGAACGCTCCCACGACCCGCGTGCGCCGGCGGATCTCCCGGTTGATCCGCTCCAGCGGATTCGTCGTGCGGATCTTCAGCCAGTGCTCCCGCGGGAAGCTCATGTACGACAGGGTCTCCTCGACGCCCTCCCGCACGACCTGTGCCGCCCTGGCCAGTTTCATACCCAGGAGCTTCTTCTGCACTTCCTGAGCCTTCTGGAGCGCCGCCGCCCGGTCTTCCTGGGCGTGGATGGCTTTGAGCATCGCCACCACCTCCTTGAGCTTGGCGCGGGGCGTGGCGCTCATCACGTTGCGATACCAGTGCACCACGCAGCGCTGCCACTTCGCCTCGGGGAAAATCTCGCCCACCGACTCCGCCAGCCCGAGGCACTTGTCCGTTATGAACAGCTCCGTCCCTTTCAGCCCGCGGGCCTTCAGGCCCTGAAGGAACGCCTGCCAGCTCGCCTTGTCCTCCCGCATCCCTTCCTGCACTCCCAGCACCTCCCGGTAGCCGTCCGCGCCGACCCCGATCGCCACCAAGACCGAGACGTTCTGCACCTCTCCGCCCCAGCTGCGCTTCAGCCAGATCCCATCCAGCCACACGTAGGCATGCTCCCCCTCCAGCCGCCGGGTGCGCCACGCGTCGATCTGCACCGCCACCTTCTGGTTCAGCTCGCTGATGGTCGATGGGCTCACCCGCGTCCCCCACAACGCGTCGGTGATGTCCTCCACCCGCCGCATCGACACCCCCGCGTAGTACATCTCCAGCAGCGCCTCTTCCACCGAACTCTCCCGCCGCCGGTACCGTTCGATGATCTGCGTCTCGAACGGCAGGTTCCTCAGCTTCGGCACCTTCAGTTCCATCCGCCCAGCCTGCGTCTGCAGCCCCCGCGTGTAGTGCCCCGCCCGCGTGTCCGCTCGCCCCTCCGCCCTCTGGTACCGTTTCGCCTGGCAGAGCCGGTCGGCCTCCGCCTGCAGCAGCCCGTTGAGCGTCTCCTCCACGGACTGCCTCACCAGTTCCCCCAGCTGTGCCTTGATCTCCCCCTCGTTGACCTGAATCACGCTCTTTATCCCGGCCCGCGGTCTTGCTATCTTCTTCACGGCAGCTCCTTTCCTAGCCTTGGCTCTTCTTGGTCGTTGAACCATTCCTAGCGAAAGGACTGCCTCCTTAGAAAGTGCGAAAGATACCGTACGTTATCCTAGCCGCCTTGACTCCTTGTTCGATGACAATCGCTAAGATCAGCAATCCAACGAACACCAGCATCCAACTGATACCGGCCTGTTTCATACAGCCTCCCATCGGTGATTGAACATGGCGACGCTTGCATTAGTACGTCTGCAAGATACGCGGCATGGTTCAAACAAATACGACACACCTATGAGATCGTCTTCTTCATGTATTGATGCAGGGCATGATTGGCAAACTCCATCAGGAGGCTTGGCAGGCGTTCCAACGCATCGAGGATGCCGAGCTCAAACGCTTTGCTCGCGGACAGCGCCCCGTGGACCGTCGCATTGTGCAGTGCCCTGGCAATCAGAACCATGCCAGTCCAGTCTGGAACATCGCGACCATTCATCATCCATTGCAGGAGTGTGTCGCGATCCGTCCCATCCACACCTAGGAAGTGGAGAACCGCCTCGCCGCCCTCATCCGCTACCCACCGATCAAAGTCCTTACCCCTTTCAGGCGCGCGAAGAATCTTCATTTCCGGAAGATCCGTGCCAAACCATGATAGCCCCCGCGCGTCTAGCTTCTCTCCTTCGGGAAGAAGACCCGTCATCCACGTTTCAAAGCCTGACCATCCAATGCAAAGACGCCATTGGGCCGCTCGCGTTTCCGCCGATGGGCCTGGTCGCCCGATCTTTGGCTTGTCAGTGCCGTTCGATGTCCAGCTCACGCTCTGACTCAGCAATTCGTGGCCGCGAGTCACCATGTAAAAGACACGGTCGCGTGCCTGGCTCTTGCCATTAGAATACGCATCCACAAACTGGTCGAATGGAGCGGACGCGCACGACTGGTATGGAACGAGAGCCATGGCGAGATCGATCCCCCCCCAGATCCCCGCAACAAGCTGGATCTTAAGTGGTTTGAGTTCCTTCAGGCGCGAGAACTGGTTCGATGAATGCTTGACAAGTAGATCTATACGCTCAGGAGCGAGTATCATAGTAGATCTACTGAAATGAGGCGAAGACCATGTGAGAATGCGCCCATCAGTTCGCGTTGCGTGCAGGTAGCGGCCAGATCGCCACCCATCAAGTTCTATACACTTGGAGACGCTGTCGTCTTCTTGAAAACTCAACCGCACGATGTCGTGGGGGAACCACGGCGGGTGAATATCAAGACCCTTACGCCATCGAAACTTACCCACGAGCCTTCCATCAGACTTCACTGCGATCAAAGCAGACGAATGGAATGGCGCATCATACAGCGCGACCGCATCGAGGACACCCCGTGGATCGACCGGCATATTCAGGTAATCGATAATACTCCCGCATGTTTCAGCACCATGCATCTGCGACTTGTAGCCCGAGTACTGCGCTGCATTGAGGTCTTCTCCGATTCCTGCTGTGACGATCGTTGATGGCGCCGGCTTTGCAACCACTTGCGGCATGGGGATCTTGAACTCGGCTTCTGCCGTGACGGGGACTGCGGCAAGACCAACGAAACTGTGCTCGTTATCCATCACGAAATGACACGCGTCGTGAATGCGATACTTTTCAGGCGACACATTATACCGCAGTAATGGAATGGAATCCTCCTTCTTGCTTAGCTTAATACGGCAAACCATAAAGGCTCGGCCCGAGGCCGAAAAGGCCAGTGCCGAATGACCGGGTCTGCTACCCTCCTTCTTGAGCCTGACCACCGGCTCATCTATTGAAGCATACGCACCTCGGTCAAACTGCATAGTGGGGTCAAGATGGATATCGTCGGATCTACCATGGTAGCATGTATAGACGACGCCATCCTTGATTGCAAAGTCAGAGGCATAGTCTGTGATTTCTTTTGCGGTGAACATTCTCGGCTCGCAAGTAGTGTCTTCTGGCCAATTCCAATGGACCGCAAGTGTTCTCAATGTTCCATCAGTTTCGAGCCAGGTCATTTCTTCATTGGATGAGAGATATCCACATTTGTACTTTGAAGCGCTGAGTTTGCCGGACTTAGATATCTCAGCACACAGGGTCGCAAGTCGGTTTACTTCGTCCGGATCAGAGTCCGATTGGCAACCATATAGATCCAGGGCGCGAACTGTGCCATCCTCGTGGATAGAAACGCAAATCTCATGCTCGTCATTACACAGAACGTCAATGACGTCGTTGCCGAGTTCATTGATCTGAAGGTCCATTTGGTGGAGAGATTCGCTGTACTCGTGCCTCCAGTCGATGGAATGGTAAGAACAGCCCCCCTTCTTTGACCAGAGGATGACGCCCATTCTCCCTTGGGAGCCACTAGGCAAGTCCGTTGGAAGCGGTATGACTCGTTTGATGTCAGTCAGGGTTTCCAAGTATTTGTGAAAGGGTGTCCTGCCGCCGAACATGTTCGGATTCCACCCCGTGAGCGTTCCGTTCATGTTCAGAAACATCAGTCCGATGGCACCATAGCTCATAGCGTCCACGCCAAACAGCCCAGGCGGAAAGACGTAGTCCGGGCGTTCAGACTTCTTGTCACGCTGGCCCCATGACACCACTGTCGTCGTTGTTGGTGAGGTTGCTGCTGGCACTAAGTTGGGTGCCCCTATCAGCGTCGGCAGAATGGTCACAGTACGGCGTGCACTTGTCTGTGCGGTCTTCGCTTTCGCCTTCGTCTTCGCTTGACTGGCCATTGTTCATCCCTCATTCGATATGAGCTATGTCGGCTTCTGACCTCAAGTAGGTAGTGTGGACGGACCTTCGGCATCTCGTCAAACTCATAATGTGCGCTGATGGGTGGCCTGCCCGCAACGGATGCGGGTCATACGCGGAGACGCGTCCGTACGAACGTCTGGTAATCCGCCCGCACGACGTTGTGCCGCTCCATGAAGCCAGACAAGCTGCGCACGCCTTGAGGTCGATCCGCTCCCCCCGGCCCGAGGGTGACGCAAGTGACGCATCTCTACTAAACTCTCCTATGAAGACGCCTCTATATAAGAGGGTTAGTACTTCATGTGTCACTGGCGTCACTCGCCCCCCGGGGCCACGCCGGGGCCGGGCTTAAGACCGGACCCAATCCACGGCATAATCCCTTGCGGGGACCGGCGTAACAGCCGGGAGCCCCGCGCTCCTTAAGATCGGCACCGTTCGGCGGCATAATCCTCTGCCGATCCCGCATAGCGGTCGGGTCTTGTGGCCCGGCCGCTCTTTATTAACCCCCGGAGGACCCTCGTGAACTACCGCTACCCTTGGCCGGCCTCGGCCCTCTCGCCGGCCGACATGCGCCTGCTCCACCACGCGCGCCAGCGCGACGGCGAGCGGCGCCCGATCACACGCCTCATCGCCGAGGCGGTCCGGATCTGTTTCGGCAACCCCCAACCCACGAAAGGAGACCCGTGCACCATCATCCCCTGCCCCTCGCCCTCCTTGCCCTGACTGCCGCGCTCCTGGCCGCCGGCTGCGACGACGACACGTACAAGCAGCAGCAGAACCGGATCGCCGCCTTGGAGGGCCAAGTCACCCAGGCGCAGGGCGAAGCCCAGCGCCTGCACTCCCTGAACAGCCAGATCCTCGCGGCCCAACGCGAGACGATTGCCCAGCTCGAGATCGAGCGCGCCCGCGGGCACGCGCAGGGCGAGGAGGCCAAGTCCGGCCGCAACGTGGCCTCGCTGCTGACCACGAGCGTCGTCCTGCTCGGCTGCGGGTTCGCCGCCGTCGTGGTCGCCAGGAGACGCGCGCGTGTACCCGGACCCGCGTAGCGGCCTCACGCGGCAGGTCGCCGCCGTCGCGGCCGTATTCGCGATCGGCCTGCTGGGCGGGTGCCTGCTGTCGAGGCCGCGGGATCCCGACACCGAGACCACTCACATGCTCGTTGCCGTCATCCGGTCCCTCGTCCACAGCCAGAACTCGGGCCCGATCATTGCGGCCGGGATCACGGCCGGCGCCGCCGTCCTATGCGCGGTTCTCGTGCCCTTGGTGGCCGTCCTGACTTTGGAACGCGTTCCAAAATCCCGACTGCCCTCGCCCCGCGACGAGCTGCCGGGCCGCGGCGCTCCGCAACTGCCCGAGAACCCAAGTCCAACCCACCATCCAGTCCCAACCCCACGAAGGAGATAGAGAGATGAAGATCACCCTCACCCGCGCAAGCCTGCGCGACGCCCTGCAGGGGCTCGGCCGCATCGTCTCGACCAAGGCGACACTGCCCATCCTGCAGTGCATCCGGTTCGATGCCGACGGCGACCAGGTTGCCATCGCCGGCACGAATCTCGACCAGTACGGCCGCTACACCGCCGAAGGCGCCGTGGCCCGCAAGGGTGCGTGCGTCGT
>VGYL01000119.1 GCA_016872975.1 Planctomycetota bacterium | reverse complement strand
CGCATTTCACAAGTACCGCGACTATGGTGGTAGATTGCCGCGCTCGGCGAGCCTCGCTCGCAATGACATAGGGTGCCCAAGTATGTCATTGCGAGGAGCCCGGCGACGAAGCAACCTCCTCCTTATCGTCTCAGGACTTGCGAAATGCGGGAATAGTAAAGCTGGAAGACACGTGGCAGAAGCACGGCCGCGGCCCGGCTTCCTTCAGTCTCTCCATCCCGCTCGAACCGCCCGGGCTGGCCATCTGCCGCAGAGCAGCGAGCTCGGGATTGCCGTATCTCCTGTATTCCGCCCAAGTTCCGATTCCGTCCCATAAGGAGTAAAGGTTTTGAAACCCGTCGGCCGATGAAAGACATGGGTTGTTGGCTCTTCTCAGTGCCAGTACGTGGGCATTTTGGGCAAAAGGGGTCATCCGCCCGACCGGACCAGGATGGGATGCTTAAAGCGGGGTGTAGAACGAAGGTGCCTATCATTCAGGATTCAGAAAGGAATCACCATGGAGAGACGAAGGGAATTTGAAACCAGGCGACTCCGCACGGTCGTCTTTTTCTGGGCGTTGGCACTCCTGTTGTTCGCCGTAGGCGGCTGCGACAAGCAGTTGACGCGGATGGAAGAGAACCATGTCAGGCTGCAGGCAATGGTGGCGGCCAATGCCCGGGAGCTGGCCACGCTCTCGGAGCAGCTCCACGCCGGCCAGGGCAAGATCAACGAGAGTATCCAAGCTCTCGATGCGGACACCCGGCAGGTGGCCGCCGGAGTCGCCGTCGTTCAGAACGAGCAGCGCCGGCTGCAGGAGACCGTCACGACCGGCCACGAAGGGCTCCAGGGCAGGATCGCGCAGGTCCAGGACACCCAACACGCCCTGCAGGGCCAGGTGACCCGGGTCGCGGAGGTAACGCAGGGCACGGCGGGCGATCTCACGTCGCTCGCCCGGGAGCATGCGGCTCTCTACCGTACGGTCCAGGCCAACCAGCAGGAACTGACCGGCGGCCTCGCCTCGGTCGTCGGCAATCAGCAGCGGATTCAGACCGGCATCGGCGACCTGCGGCAGGCGGGCGCGGCGCTGGCCGGGGACATCGACGCCAAACACGATACGCTCTGCACGACCCTGCGGGACAACCACCAGCAACTGGCCGAGCGTCTCGGGTCTGTCCATCTGGGCCAAGGGCAGCTCGTGGCCGACATCGCCAACGTGCACACGCTGGTCCGGACGATGGCGGCGGACCTCCTGACCGCCCACGCCTCGATGTCCGACCAGCTTGGCGCCAACCAGGAGGATCTCACGCGACGGATCGCCGGATTGTCCGCCGGCCAGGAGCGTCTCCAGGCCGGCGTCGGCACGCTCGGCGGGAAAGCCGATCAGGCCGCTGCCCAGCTTGCGGATACGCGGTCGTCGCTGCAGGAGACCCTGCATGTCAGCCGCGAAGTCCTGACGGGACAGATGGCGGCCACCCTTCAGAACCAGCAGGCGATGCACACGGACGTGCGCGACCTGGGCGAAAAAGCGGATAAACTGGCCATGAATATCGACCAAGTGGCCACGGAACAGACGGCCCTGCACGCGGCGCTGCGAGCCAATCACGACGTCGTCATCACCGCGATGGCGGGCCTGTCCGACCGTCACGAGACGCTCCGCCACGGCCTCAACCGCTTGGACGGCAAGACCGACCAGGTTGTTGCGGGCCTCGGTGCGGTGACGGCGCAGCAGCAATCACTCCGCCAGACCGTCACATCCAACCACGAGATCGTGGCGGGCAATTTGGCCGGTGTCTCGGAGACGCAGACGAAGCTCCAAACCGGCGTCGACCGCCTGGACGACAAGGCCGAAGCGATAGCCGCCGCCCAGGACCATCTCCGGCAAACGCTCCAAAGCCAGCACCGGGATATGCATGCGGGTATCGCCGGGCTGGCCGCGGACCAGCAGACCCTGCGAACACAGATGGAGGCTCTGGCCGCGACCAGCGGGCAAACGGCACGCGACGTGCTGGCGAACAACACGGCCCTGACCACCCGTACTGCGGAACTCGCGGAGAATCAGCAGACCCTCAAGAGCGGACTCGACCGTCTCGGTCAGACCACGCAGCAGATGGCCACCGATGTCGCACGGATGAACGCCGGTCAGGAGGTCCTCCACCAGGCTCTCAAGACGCATAGCGACAAGGCCGACCGGCAGGTGGCCGGCTTGGCGGGCGATCAAGAAGAGATGAAGGCGAAGCTGGCCGACAATCAGCGGCAGATGCAGGAGAGCTTGGATGCGCTGGCCGCCACGACCGGACAGGCCACGCTCGAGCTTCTGACCTTCGCCAATAGCCAAGTCGGGTCCGGCCAGGCGCTGCAGACAGCGGTGGCGGAGCTCGGCACGAGAACCGGCGAAGTCGCGACGAAACTCGCCAACGTCGCTGCCGGCCAGAGTTCGCTCCAGGATACGTTGGATCGCCAGGGCCAGGCCGCATCCGCGCGGATGACAAAGCTTGCCGAGCAGCAGCAGCAGGTGCAGGAGAGCTTGAACACTGTCACGGCCCTGACCGGGCAGGCAACACTCGACGTTCTCGCCCTCGGCCAGAGCTTGGCCGGGTCCACCGATACGGTAAGGGCCGGCTTCGCCACCCTCGGGGCACAGACCGATGCGGTCGC
Source organism: Planctomycetota bacterium (assembly GCA_016872975.1). Taxonomy (GTDB): domain Bacteria; phylum Planctomycetota; class Phycisphaerae; order Sedimentisphaerales; family Anaerobacaceae; genus PLanc-01. Next base: position 9,429 of record VGYL01000119.1, on the reverse strand, counting down.
GACGAAGTTGGCGGCCGTAGCGGCCGGACAGAACTCGCTCAGTGACGCGTTGACTCGCCAGGGCCAAGGCGTATCGGCCCAGGTGGCGCGACTTGCCGAGGAGCAGCAACAGGTGCGGAACGACCTGGAGACCCTCACCGCTCTCAACGGCCAGACGGCCCTCGACCTCCTCAGCATGGCCACACGCCAGGATATGATCCGGGCGGCCTTGCCGACCTACAGCGATAGCCTCGGCACGCGGCTCGACCTGCTCGCCGACGGCCAGCAACAGATGCACAGCGGCTTGGACATGCTGACCGCCACGGCAGGCCAGACCGCGCTGGATGTCCTGACCATGACGACACGACAGGAAGCCATTCGGACAGCCCTGCAGAGCCATGACGAAGCTTCCCACGTCCAGTTGACCCAACTCGTGGACCAGCAGCAGCAGATGCACAGCGGTCTGGACATCGTCACCGCGACGACGGGCCAGGCCGCGCTCGACACCCTGGCTCTCAGCAGCAACCAAGCCCAGTTGGGACAGGCAATTCAGGCCGGTCGCCGCGAGACCGCCGACAGGCTGGCGGCCCTGACCCAGGGACAACGAAGCTGGTCCGAGCGTCTCGACGCCGCCCAGGTGCAAGTGGTGACGCTGGCCGGCGGCATTGCGGCCCTGGAACAGCAGATCGCGGGTCTCCAGAACCTCCTGCTGACCGGCCTGCAGAGCACGACAGCCCTGGTGGACACCACCGGCCAGCAGCGACGGCAATTCGAGGCCAAGGTCAGCCAGGATATCCAGGCGGTGATCGAGTCGCTCGGCCAACTCCGCCAGACGCAGGCCTCCCTCCAGGAGCAGATCCTGCAGGTGCAGAAGAACACGCAGGGTCAGACCGAGAGCATCCAGTCGGTCCTCGATCAGATCAAGCAACGGTCCAACGTCAACGACCGGGTCCGGGACCGCGTGCCGCCGGTGGACAACCAGGCCGGGGCCGCGGTGCCCGCGCAGCCCCCTGCCGAGGTCCGAGTCAGCAGTGCCGCGGAGAAAGCCCCGGCGCCGCGCGGGTCGGAGGCCGCCGAGTAGGCGAGGGCAGCGCCCGCAGACCAGTCGGTCGGAACAGCAGACGAAGTCAAAAGGGGGATGGCCGCAAGCCATCCCCTTCTTGTTTTCGGCTAGTACCGCCTTTCACAAGTACCGCGACTGTGGGTGGTAGATTGCCGCGCTCGGTAAGCCTCGCTCGCAATGACATAAAGCGCCCAGGTATGTCATTGCGAGGAGCTTCAGCGACGAAGCAATCTCTACTCTATCGTCTCGGGACTTACGAAATGCCGTAATAGGTTCAATTTCATCCATCTTGGGGTAGCAGCCTGGGAGGGTCACAGCAGCGGGATTCCCGCCGCGCGGCAACGCTCCACCATCTCGGCCGGCCAGACGCTGGCGTGCACCTCCCCGACGTGCAGCTTGCGCAGGAAGAACATGCACAGGCGCGACTGCCCGATCCCCCCGCCGATGCTCAGGGGCAACTCGCCGGCCAAGAGCCGCTGATGCCAGGGCAGTGTGCAGCGCTGCAACGCCCCGCGAATCTCCAATTGCTGTTTCAGCGTTTCACGGTTGACGCGGATGCCCATCGAGCTGATCTCAAACGCCCGGCCCACCAGCGGGTAGCGCAGCAGGATGTCGCCATTGAGGCCCTGACACCCGTTGACTGTGGGAGTGATCCAGTCGTCGTAGTCCGGAGCCCGCCCGTCGTGCAGCGTGCCATCGGCAAGCGGGCCGCCGATCCCAATCACGAAGACGGCCCCGTGCTCCTCGACAATGCGGCTCTCGCGGTCCCGCGGGCTGAGGTTCGGCCAGCGGTTCCGCAGCTCCTCCGCGTGCACGAAGACAATCTCCGGCGGCAGCATCGGCACGATCTGTGGATAGCGTGCCTGTACCGTCGTCTCGGTATCGCGCAACACGGCGTAGATCTTCCGGACGATCTCCTTCAGGAAATCGAGGTTCCGCTGCCCCTCGGTGATGACCCGCTCCCAGTCCCACTGGTCCACGTAGACCGAGTGCAGGTTGTCGAGGCATTCCTCGTCCGGGCGGATCGCGTTCATGTCCGTGTACAGCCCCTCGCCGGGACCGAAGCCGTAATCCGCCAGCACCATCCGCTTCCATTTGGCCAGGGAGAACAGGCACTCCGCCTCCGCGTACGCATCGTCCTTGATGCGAAACGTCGCTTTCGCCTCCACCCCGTTGAGATCGTCGTTGATCCCCGAACCCTTCTTCAGAAACAGCGGCGCCGAGACCCGCTGCAGATTCAGCGCCGACGCCAGATGCTCCTCGAAATAGTCCTTGATGAACTTGATCGCCCGTTCCGTCTCCCGCAGTCCCAGAATGGGCTGATAGTCCCCGTTCAAAACCAAATCCGGCATCAAGACCTCCCAACCAGGGGTTTCGGTTCCCGCCGCGACCGACCTGTCGCAACGGCGGTGCCACGATACTCCATCCGCGCTATCCGGTCAAAGCAAAACATCGCTATTATCAGACTTCCGCCCGGGAAGAAAGCCGCTCGCCTTCGCTACGATGCGAATTCCGCCCCCGCGGTTAAATGCCCGCACGATTCGGGCCGAAGAATCTGGCGACATCAGTGCACAGATACAGGGATCAGACTATGGCAAAAGGCAAGAATGTCCTGACGACGGGTGATGTGGCCAAGATCTGCAATGTGGCGCCGCGGACGGTGTCCAAATGGTTCGACTCCGGCCAGCTCAAAGGCTATCGCATTCCCGGCAGCAAGGACCGCCGGATTCCGCTGCCCGAACTGGTCCGCTTCATGAAGGCCAACAACATGCCGACGGAGGCCCTGTCCGTAGGGAAGATCAGAGTCCTGGTCGTGGACGGCGGCGAGCGGCCGGCGTCCGATCTCCTCGAGGCCTTGAAGGCCCGGGGCAGCTATGAGGTCCAAGTTGCCCGCAGCAGCTTCGAGGTCGGCGCCGCCGTGCAGAAGCTGGTCCCGCACGTGATCCTGATCGATCTGCTGACCAACGGCGTGGATGCCCAGGGCATCTGCCAGAGCATTCGGTCCAACGAGGATTTCGCCGCGGTCAAGATCCTGGCACTGGCCAACCAACTGAGCCGCCAGGAGTCGGCGGCCCTGGTGCACCAGGGCTTCGACGGCTACATCTCCAACCCGGCCGACGTGGTCGAAGTGATCCGCAAAATCGAGGAAGCCACCGCCATCATCTACTGAAGCGAACCCGGTCAGTAATCCTTATATTTCCGCAGCCACTGGGGCCAATCGTTGCCGGTCACGCCGCCCCGCGTGGTCCAGGGCCCATTGACCTCGAACGCCCGATGCCATTTGAGCGTCCACAACTCTTTGAGGCCCACGTGCCGCACCGACCAGTCCGCGAACATCAGATTCGTCCAACCGTTGTGACGGTCGATGCAGAAATGGTTCATCTCATTGGTCGTACCCTGATCGCCATAGGCAAAGGCTAACGGACTTGACACCGGCGCATCCGTGTGCCGGGGCCAGGCATCGTGCCAGGTCGAGTCGCCCAGGACCGGAATCGTGCTGGGGTTCTCTCTTTGTGACAGATTCTGGGTGGTCTTCCAGAACCATTCCTTTCTGCGGTCGCCGCGGTCGGCGGACATGTTGTCCGTCCAGGAGTTGTTGCCGTAGCTGCCGATATACGCGCGTCCCCCGATGGTCCGTGTCCAAGCCTTCCAGGTGGCCGTATCGCCGGCACCAAGGACGAGCCGGGTCGCCGTCGGACACAGCAGCATGTCCCAATCGTCATTGTAGAAAGAACGCATGGCCACCATCCATTGATCCACGTCGTTTCGTCCCCAGCCGAGGGGGAAGCTGCCGTTGTAGTCATCGGTGTACAGCTTGTACATCAAGCCCCAGCTCTTGAGGCGGGACATGCAGGCGACCGACTGGGCCTGCTTCCTGACCCGGCTCAGGGCGGGCATCAGGATGGACATCAGCAGCGCGATGATCGAGATGACCACCAGGAGCTCGATGAGGGTGAAGGCGTTCTTGCGTCTGGTCATGACAATCCCCTTAAGTCGTACGTAGATGCGTCACGGCGGCCCGTGCACCAATTTCCCCATTTTACCAGCCGGTGACCGACTGTGCAAGGCCACCGGGCCCCGGAATCTCCGGCGGGGTCCTATTTCGCCCGGTCCTGCAGCATGTGGGCCTGGAGCGAAATCAGCGTCTTGGCGCCGACCGTCCGGGTGGTCAAATCTCCCAGAATCACGCCGTAGCGGTCGTCGGGCAGCTTCCAATGCATGATGATGGCGCAGGGGTCCTTGAGCTTGGCCTGCTCGCCATAATAGACCACTTCGCGGCCTTGGGCGACCAACTCGTCGCGGAACCGGGCCAGGTTGCCCAGAAACTCCGCGTTATAGGCCTTTTCGCCCCTCAGCGTATAGCGCAGCAGCAGCTTGCCATCTTCGTACATCTGCATGCCGGCAGTATCCCGCCCCCCGAAGAAACTGCCGATAATGAGCATGGCCAGCAGGATCACCGCGGCGGCCACCACCCGGCTGATCCGCAGATCCACGATGATATTGATCGTATCCATCCGGTGCGGGATCAGCCGATAGGGAATGCACGCCCGGATCTGCTCGGCCAATTCCGGCCGGGCCCGCTCGATGCCGTGCTCGGCCAACGCCCTCAAGCGATCTACGGTCTTGCGTGTGTCCATGCTTACTCGTCCGTCACTTCTTCTCTCAAGGCTTCCAGACCGCGGTTCAGGCGGCTCTTCAACGTCCCCGGGCGAATCCCCGCCGCATCGGCCGCCTCCGAGATCGTCAGTTGTTCCATATAGTGCAATACGATCGCCTGGCGCAGCTTCCAGGGCAGCCGCCCCACCGCCTCGTGCAGATGGCCCATCTGCTCGCGGTCGCCGGCCCGCTTGGGGCCGTCCGCGCCGCCCGCCGGCGGGTCGATGCTGTCCAAATCGACCGTCGGGCGGTCCTTATGCCGGCGATGGTACAGCTTCGACACGTTGCCGGCGATGCGAAACAGCCAACTGTTCAACGCCTTGCCGTCGCGTAACTGCCCGATATGGTACCAGGCCCGCAGAAACGTCTCCTGCGTCAAATCCTCGCTCGTCTGGCGGTTATGGCCGACGGCCCGCATGAAGAGGTAAATCCGTTCGTAGTAACGGTTTACGAGCTCTTCCGCCGCCGTCCGGTCGCCCTTGCTCAGACGCCCGGCCAGCGCAGCGCCGTCCAGGGCGGCCCCTGGACCGTCTCCGGCAACGAGGGCCGGTTCGTTGGTTAGATGCGCTGCAGCCGCGTTCTGTTCTGTCGCCTGGACGTCATTTTGCATTCTGCTGGCCTTGAGAGGGCTGTGACATGAGTATACCCGAATCGCCCTTCGCATTCAAGATATGGCTACGCGGCGGGCCCCCGGGAGTGCAGCCAATATGGGACGCGGGACCGGCCTGTCCTCGCCCCCCCGTTTGTAGTGTGCTCGTAAGAGCATAAAGATCAACGACCCGGCAAGAGGCTAACAAAGGAAGCCACAGAGGTCACAGAGAACCCAGAGAGAAGAACATCAGAAGGGGAGAAGATCAGGGGGAAGAACGCCCGGCCCTCCGACCTTCTTCTTACCTTCTTGCCCTCTGGCCTGGGCTCTTCTCTGTGACCTCTGTGTCCTCTGTGGCCCAGATTCCTGTTTAGCCTTTAGGCGAATCGTTGATAAGATAGCGTCTGACGACGCCACTACAAACCAGGCCTTGACGCTGCCGCCTGTGGCTTGCCGAAAGCCGCCAATCTCGGCCCTCTCGCGCATCCGCGCTGGGCCAAGCGTCCCTATCCGATATCATCCCGATTCACGGCGAGCCGGAAGAGCCGACGGACGTCCCCTCATCTCAGGGGCGGGTCGCTGGAAAACAGAACGAGTACAGGTCGGCCTCCTGCAGTGCGAATCTCAGGCGGACCGGCCTGCCGCGCAGCGCGGACACGTCGGACCTCTTCTCCTGGCCATCCGCCCATTCGACGATGTGACGAATCCGGTCCCCGTAGATCGCGACGCACTGCTCCAGGGTGTAGCCTGCGATCGGTCTGCCGTCGGGCTCCTGAATCTCCACCCGAATGCGGCCGGCCGCACTGGTGGACTCGTTGATTTCGAGCCGGTCGCCGCCGAAGGTGAAGGGCTTCGTGAGGAACTCGCCCTCTTCCGCTCCGGCGTGCACGGAGATGAAGCCGTCCGTCCGCAGAACGAGGTGATCCCCGTTGACGTTGTATATCGACATCTGCGTCTCGGAGGTCGGCACGATGTGCCATGCGATGTAGTTCGAGCGATTGCCCCAGCCATCCTGGCCGAGGCCGGGCCGGATGAAGGCGTCCGGGAACAGCCGCGTGTAGCGCCGGGCCCCCGGCCGGGCGGCCAGGAACACGATGTCGGTGATGCTGCTGCGATTCGCCATGAACCGCGTGGCCAGGGCGATGTAGATATGCGGCGCGCGGAAGTACGGATGCGTCCCGCTGGTGTACAGATGCTCGCCCGCCTGGTTGGCCTCCATGATCACCGGGTCGGACCACTGGAGGAAATCCTTGCTGGTCGCGCGGGCGATGGAACGCAAGCCTTTGTCCAGCACGACGTTGCCCGCGGGGAACTGCTCGATCTCATAGAGCTTCAAGTCCGGCGTGGTCCAGCGGTACCCATCCCGGCTCTCGGCGTAGAGCGTGACCTCCTGGCCGTGATAGCGGGCCCAGCCATCGCGCCAGTGGGCCCCGGGGATCTTGTCACCGCGATAGTAGAGCCGATAGACGTCGCCATCCCGGATGACCGTAGCATAGTGCCCCGTCGGACGCGGCGGATACACATCGCGCGGCAGTCGCGTCGGCTCGTGCAACTTCAGACGCACGCCCTGCATCTGCCCGAGCAGCAGATCATCGACGAACAACTCCCGCCGCGTACCCAGAGAAACGACTTCCGCCTCGCCTGCGACGACCGCGCCGCCCAGCAAACCGACGAGCAGAAGAGCCCATCCTGTTCGTGTCAGTCGATTCCGCATGTCCATTCCACCCTTCCCAGCAAATCCTGCCGACGGCCACCGGCGTGCCGTCCCTTCTGTGCCGGCATTCTACCATCCCGACCCTGCCTCCGCCCCCCAAACCGCGATACCGCCGAACGAAACCCCAGGCCGCGACCTCCAGCCGCGCCGCCCAGAGTCCAGCCCGGCCTCCGGCCGCAACCAAAAGGGGTAGAAAAGAAGATGGTAGAAAGGAATATGAGGAGAACCGAAGAAGGTCTCGTTTTGTTCAGGATTCATATTTCTTTCTGTCATTTTCCTTTCTCTCATTCAAAATGCATTCCACTCTTCCACGATTTCAGCATTCCGAGTCTTCTGCCCCGTCGCTCCACAATTCCAGCATTCCCTCCGTTCTCCGCGACCCTCATGCCGCCCAGCGCCTGATGCCTGTTGACCTTCGGGCGCTGCGCGTGTAGAATAGGGCAAAGAACGAGGTGCATTATGCTGGATTATCGCGTGGAAACAAGGGTATCGAGCGACAAGTCGCTCACGCTCAGAGATCTACCCTTCGCGGTGGGAGATCAGGTCGAGGTGATCGTTCGCAGTCAGGAGCATCCGGAACGAAACGGCAAGCGGTATCCGCTGCGCGGCAAGCCCGTCCGGTACACAGAACCCTTCCGCGGTGTTGCCGAAGAGGACTGGGAAGCTCTCCAATGATCGTACTCGATACGCACATTTGGGTGTGGTGGGTACATGGAAGTCAGCAACTGACCGCAGCACAGACCCAGATCATCCAGGCCAATGAGACAGACGCCATTGGTGTTAGTGCGATATCCGTTTGGGAGGTCGCCAAGCTCGTTGAGAACCATCGGTTGGAGTTGCCCTGTTCCTTGCAGGAGTGGTTCGATCAGGCACTGGGTTATCCCGGCATCCGGCTGATGGCACTCACGCCGGCGATTGCCATCGAGTCCACCCGACTCCCCGGTGAGTTTCACCGCGATCCAGCGGATCAGCTTATTGTCGCATCGGCACGACTGTGCGCCTGTCCCCTAGTCACTTCGGACCGCAGGATTCTCACGTACCCGCATGTCCAGACGGTAGAATAGACAGGAGCGCCGACAGCGGCGGTCCATACCTCGGGATTCCTCGCAACACCGTGTCTTCACGCGCCCAGCGACGAGGACCGAGCAACAGCTTTCAACCGCAGGGGACGCCGAGGCACGCGGGGAACGGAGGACGGACGGAGAACCGACCACCGACTACTGACTACCGACTACCGCTACGGAACCGCCGATGAACGCCGATCAACGCGGATCACGTCCTTGCGAGCGAAGCGCGGCAGGCGGTCGAACTTGAGCCGCTCGTTCTTGATCGTGTTCTGCACACCGGCCTTGATGAGGTTCTCGATGATGACGTTGGCGAACTGCCCGCCGCCGATCATCTTCATCGTGGCCCCTTGTTCCCCGACCTCGGCCAGCCGCTTCTTCTCCTCGACGCTGATCGTCCGGTGCGGCGAGAGGCTCTCGACCGTGAACGGGCCGGTGACGCGGACGGTCTTGTTGTCCTCGTACGGCTGGTCGTACAGCGTCTCCGTCTCGGCATGGCGGGCGATGGCCGCGTCCATCCGTTGCCGAGGGTCACTCATTGAATACCTCGTATCCCTTATGAGTTTTGACGAGCAAGTTCGGTAATCAGAGCCCGGCCACGGGCGCTCTTCGTAGGGCGAGCGTCCCCGCTCGCCGAAGATGTCGTGCGAGGACGCACGACCTACGCGGAGAGCGGCCGCGCGGCTATTGCCGAAGTTGTTCGTCAAAATTCATTAGAAAGGCCCATATCTCAGTCCCTGGTCCGTGCACGCTCATCCTCGGCCACTGCCCTCCTTGTGTAATCTGCCGCTACACTTCTGAGCACGGATGCGGTTCGAGGCCACCGCACACATATCCCGGCGTACCGACTATACTGGGCTGCCAACCGGTGCTCTTGCGCCCCACCTTCATATAGACTCTTGAAGTAAGGACCACGCAAATTCATCAAACCAATTGCAAAACCCCGCTCCATAGCCTCCGATTCAGATTTCTCGATCACCTCACGGACTGGAATAACAGGCTTAGCCCCATCTGCATCTTCGCACGAATGGGCGAATAATCCGCCAATTGTCGAGTCACATACCTCCAAGCGGTCCACTTCGCGGGCTTTCTGACGGGCGGTGCGGACCCACTCCTTGAGGGCCTCGGCTGATACCGCCCCGTCAGCATCGGTTCCTGGTATTGTGTGCCAGTTATGGGAGCATTGCAGTTTCGTAGGAGTTATACAGCATTTGTCAGTGGGGTTCCAAAGGCTTTGTTCGTCAGGACTTGCCAGTGCTTCGACTTGTAATACGTTCGCAACAGCAGCATCTGCTCGGCGTGATCCTCGTGCCAGAAGATGCCCGCGCCTTTCAGTCGCAAGTTGACCACGCGGCGAATGGCG
>VGYL01000118.1 GCA_016872975.1 Planctomycetota bacterium | reverse complement strand
ATCCAGACGGAGCTGGGCCAGCAGGATGCCCGGACGGAGGAGCTGCGCGAGCTGCGCGAGAATATCGCCAAGGCCCAAATGCCCAAGCCGGTGGAGGAGGAGGCGCTGCGCGAGCTGGACCGGCTGAACAAGATCCCGCCGGCCTCGCCCGAGTACAGCGTCATCCGGACCTACCTGGACTGGGTGTGCGAATTGCCGTGGTCGGTGCAGACACCGGACCAGATCGACATCAAGCGGGCCGAGCGGATTCTCAATCGCGACCACTACGACCTGGCCAAGATCAAGAAGCGCATCCTCGAATTTCTCGCGGTGCGCAAGCTCAATCCGACCGGTAAGAGCCCCATCCTGTGCTTCATCGGGCCGCCGGGCGTCGGCAAGACCTCGCTGGGCCGGTCGATCGCCCGCTCCATGGGCCGCAAGTTCGTGCGCATCTCGCTGGGCGGCATCCGGGATGAAGCGGACATCCGCGGGCACCGGCGGACCTACATCGGGGCCCTGCCCGGCCGCATCCTCCAGGAACTGCGCAAGTGCGGCAGCCGCAATCCCGTGTTCATGCTCGACGAGATGGACAAGATCGGCATCGATTTTCGCGGCGACCCGTCCAGTGCCCTGCTGGAAGTGCTGGACCCGGAGCAGAACAACTCCTTCACCGATCACTACCTGGACCAGCCGTTCGATCTGTCCACGGTGATGTTCATCGGCACGGCCAACTACGCCGAGCCGATCCCGCCCGCGCTGCAGGACCGCATGGAGATCATCGAGCTGCCCGGCTATACGACCCAGGAGAAGCTGAACATCGCCAAAAAGTACCTGGTGCCGCGGCAGTTGAAGGAGCACGGCCTGACGCCGGCGCAATTGACGATCAAGGATGAGGCCTTGGCCGTGCTGATCGCCAGCTATACGCGAGAGGCCGGCGTGCGAAACCTCGAAAGGAATATCGCCTCCCTCTGCCGGGCCGTGGCCACGGAGATCGCGCGGGGGACCAAGAGGAAACGGACCCTCGGCCGCAGGGACCTGGCGCGGATTCTCGGCCCGACCCAGTTCGAGTCCGAGCTGGCCCTGCGCACCGGGATTCCGGGCGTGGCGACGGGCCTGGCGTACACCCCGGTCGGGGGCGAGCTGCTGTTCGTCGAGTCGGCCGCCATGCCGGGCAAGGGACATCTCCAACTGACCGGCCAGATCGGCAACGTGATGAAGGAGAGTGCCCAGGCGGCGTTTTCCATCGTCAAGGCCAACGCCAAGCGGCTCGATATCGACGTCAAGCAGTTCGGCCGGTTCGACTATCACATCCACGTGCCGGCGGGCGCTGTGCCGAAGGATGGACCCAGCGCGGGCATCGCGATGTTCACCTCGCTGGTCAGCCTGCTGCTGCAGAAGCCCACGCGCCCGGACGTGGCGATGACCGGCGAGCTCACCCTGCGCGGCCTGGTCCTGCCGATCGGCGGACTGAAGGAAAAGCTGCTCGCCGCGAAAGAGGCGGGGATCAAGAAGGTCATTCTGCCCGCCCGGAACAAGAAGGACATCGCCGATATCCGGCCCGAAACCATCAAGGGCCTCGACCTGGTCTTCGTGGAGAAGACCGACGACGTCCTGAAAGCCGCCCTCGACGGCACTCCGTAGCATGGGCGTCCCGCCCATGAGTCCCGCGGGCATCTTGCCCGCTCGTAGCATGGGCGTCCCGCCTATGAGTACCGCGGGCGTCCCGGCCGTGCTACGAGTGCATCATCACGTTGGTCACCTGCACGACGTCCAGCACTTCCCCCACCTCGTGAACGCGGACAGCAGATCCGCGTGCCACGGCGCACAGGGCCACGACGGGTGGCATCGCCAAGGGCTTGCCCTTGACGATGGTTCAGACCCATGACGATGGCTGGGTGACACGTGAGAGAGCCATCGTCAAGGCCGCAGGCCTTGGCGATGCCACCCACTGCCGCAAGACAAGAATGCGTGGGACAGCGAGGCATCCTGCCCTTGAGCAGCCGGGCCATCCTGGCCCCGCAGGCACGGGCGCTCGCGCCCGTGATACTCATGGGCGGGACGCCCATGCTACGAGTGCGTCACCGCGTTGGTCACTTTCGCCACGTCCTGCATCTGGCCTACGTCATGGACGCGGACGATGGATACGCCGGCGGCGGCGCAGAGGGCTACCGTCGCGGCGGTGCCGAAGACGCGGTCGGCGGGCTTCTCTTTGCCCGTGAGCTTGCCGAGGAAGGCCTTGCGGCTGGCGCCCACCAGGACGCGATAGCCGGTGGCTACGAGTCGGTCGAGATGTTTCAGCAGCCGCAGATTGTGAGCAAGCGTCTTGCCGAAGCCGATACCGGGGTCGAGGAAGAGGCGCTCTTTCGGGATGCCGACGCTCCGGGCCCGTTCGCAGCGTTCCAGGAGGAAATCGCGGACTTCCGTCACGACATCCGCATAGTGAGGCTCGACCTGCATCGTCGCGGGCGTGCCCTGCATGTGCATCAGGATCACGGGGACCTGCTGCTGGGCCGCCAGTTCGGCGAGTTGCGGATCGGATAGCGCGGTGATGTCATTGAGAATCGAAGCGCCTGCCAGCAACGCGGCACGTGCGACCTCGACATGGTGCGTGTCGATGCTGATGGGAATATCGATCTTCTCGGCCAGGGCCCCGATAATAGGGACGACGCGCCGGATCTGTTCGGCGGGCGGGACAGGCTGCGAGCCGGGACGGGTCGATTCGCCGCCCACGTCAATGATCGCGGCGCCCTGGGCCGCCATCTCCAGACCGCGGGCGACCGCCCGGTCGGCGTCGAGAAACTGGCCGCCGTCGCTGAACGAGTCCGGCGTGACGTTCAGGATGCCCATGACCAGGCAGCCCGAAGAAAAGTCCAGGCGTCCCCTCGGCCAGGCGAGCATGGGGTCCGCAACCGCTCCCATCCTACGCTCCTTCCACTTGAAAGCCGATCCCCTGAAGTTTCCGGGCCAAATACTCCGTCTCAGGGCGAATGCCGCGCGACGATGCCGCAGCGTTCGGTTCGCGATTGCTTCGTCGCTGCGCTCCTCGCAATGACATGGCTGCGGCCTCGCTCGACTGGTCGAGCGAAACCGTCGTGTTGTGAAACTCGCGGCGGATGGGATAGTGCTTGCGCAGGAGATCGAAGAACCGGCCCCGCTGCTCGGGCGGCTCGCGAACGATCCGGCGCAGGTCTTCGTCGTCCCGCCGGATGTTATAGACCTGCTCCACGGCGCGGGCGAGAAGCTCTTCGTCGGGAAGGTCGCCCGAGGCGAGCCGGATGCGGGGCACTTCCGGCTCGGGCAGAAAGTCCGCCACGTCGAAGCGCGGGGACAGGCCGAAATGCTTGCAGAAGGCCTTGTAGATCATGATCGTCCCGGCGACCTTGCCGTCGAAGGAGTAGCCGGCGATGTGGGGCGTGCCGAGATCGACCCTCTCCAGCAGGTCGACGTCGATGTTGGGCTCGCCTTCCCAGACATCGAGCACTGCCGCCAGCAACCGGCCGGCCCGGAGCGCCGCCTTCAAGGCGCTCGAATCCATGACGGCGCCGCGGGCCGCATTGAAGAAGATCGCCCCCGGCTTCAGGGAAGAGAAGAACTTCGCATCCGCCAGGTGAAACGTCTTGTCGATGCCTGTTCGGGTAAGCGGCGTATGGATCGTGAGAAAATCGCAGTCGTACAAGGCCTCGAGCGGCACATACTGCGGATCGCCCGTCTGCCGCTGGAGCGGCGGATCGTTGCGCCGCACCTGCAGGCCCAGCGCCGCGCACTTGCGGGCGACCCGGCTGCCGACGTTGCCCACGCCGATGACGCCGATCGACTTGCCCTCCAGCGGGATCTGGTACCGGCGTGCGACCTCCAGCAGTGCGGCGATGACGTACTCGGCGGCGGAGTTGGCGTTCGAGCCCGGCGCGGAGGAAAACCCGATCCGATTCTGCTCCAGATAAGCCAGATCGACGTGGTCGAAACCGATCGTCGCCGTACCGACGAAGCGGACGGCGCTGCCGTGCAGCAGCTCTTCATTGACCGGCGTGATGCTGCGAACCAGCAGGGCGTCCGCCTCGGCCACCGCCGGCGGCGTGATGTCACGCCCGCTGAGAATCTCGACCGTGCCGACCGAGGTGAAACACTCGCGAACAAAAGGAATATTGGCATCCGCAACGATTCTCATACAACGCTCAATCTCTCAAAAATCCCTGTCCCGATTCCGTGTCCATCTGCGTCTCTTGGAGCCGCGAACAGAACGAGCCTGGATATGTCATTGCGAGGAGCGACGGGTGGCAGCGGCAAGGCCGTAGGCTTTGCGCAGGCCTTGCCGATGGCGGAGGGACGAAACCATCGGCAAGCTCCGAAGAGGGTTCCCAATCGCGATACATCGCGATTGGGAGCCCAGACTCCGCTTGCCGCTGCCACCCATGACTGAGCTGGGTTCTCATACACGTTCTCACGTTTCATAACTCGAAACCGGCAATGTCCGTGCCGCACTGGGGGCACTTCGAATCCTGGATATGGTTGGCCTTGATCCGGTAGCCCACCCGTTCGATGAGCTTCCTGCGGCAGTTGTAACAGTACGTGTTCTCGCCGTCCGTCCCGGGCACGTTGCCCAGATACACGTACCGCAGGCCGGCGGCTTTACCAATCTCGGCGGCCCGCTGCAGCGACGCCAGGGGCGTAGGCTCCGAATCGGTATGTTTGTACTGGGGATAGAACCGGCTGATGTGCCACGGCACGTCGGGACCCGCCTGGGTGACCAGCCAGCCGGCAAGCCTCTTGAGCTCCTCCTCGGAATCGTTCTCGCCCGGCAGCAGCAGCGTCGTGATCTCGATCCAGATCTCCGTCTGCCGGGCGATGTAGGCGATCGAGTCCAGCACCGGCTGAAGGCGCGCTTCGCACAACTGTTTGTAGTAGTCGTCATTGAACGCCTTGAGGTCCACGTTGATGCCGTCGAGCCAGGCGGCGGCGAAGTCGATCGCCTCGCGTGTCATATAGCCGTTGCTGACGAAGACGTTGGCCAGCCCCCTTTCCTTGGCCGGCCGGGCACAAGCGTTACAGAGCTCCATGAAGATCGTCGGCTCGGTATACGTATAAGCGATACTCCGGCAGCCGGCCCGCACCGCCGCCTCCACGATCTGCTCCGGGGCAACGGCTTCCCCGTACGTGGCGAGGGCGTCCCGCCCTTGCGTCCCGCGGGCATCTTGCCCGCGCATCCCCACATCCGAAGACCTCTCCAGGGCCGCCTGGCTGATCTGCCAATTCTGGCAGAAGTCGCAGCGGAAGTTGCAGCCGACCGCCGCGATGGAGAAACTGCGGCTGCCCGGCTGAAAGTGATACAGGGGCTTCTTCGCGATGGGGTCCGGATTAGCCGCACAGACCTTGTCGTAGTTCAGCGAGTACAGCTTGCCGCCGAGGTTCTGGCGCACCCGGCAGTGGCCCAGCCCACCCTCGGCGATCCGGCAGCGGAAATTGCACAGCCGGCAATCGACCCGCTGCCCTTCCATCGGCTCCCAGAGCACGGCTTCCTTGAAGGGTGCCATCGGTTCCATCGCAAATCCCCCGGACGTACGATCTGCTCCTTTCGATTCATCATTCATTACGGATCGATTGTAACTCGTAAACGGAAAATAACAAATCCCGATGTGGAGTGAGTATACGGCCGTTCCGGCGAGGGTATCCCGCCCCGGCAAAGATCGCTGCCGGAAAAGGGGGGCGATTACCGTTCTTGTTGGTCAGAACTCATTCAGTCGTAGGGTGGGGCTTGCCCCACCAAGAGCCCGAATCCAAGGAAAACGGTGGGGCAAGCCCCACCCTACACGCTATATGTCATTGCGAGCGAGGCTGGCCGAGCGCGGCAATCTATCCCGATCGTCTCCGCACTTGCGAAAGGCAACACTACAGTCCGTAGCTGCGGGCGATGAGCTTGATCGGATGGCTCGTGCGGGTCGGGGCGAGGTGCTCGATCTGCATCTTGCAGGCGGCGCATTCGGTCAGAACATGTGGCACAGCCGCCCCCGGCTGTGAAGAATCACCCCCGAGGGCGGGGGTGCTACATGCTTTCTGGAGAGCGGCCTTGAGGCTCTCCGAGATCTGGGCGGCCAGCTCGTAGTTCTTCTGTTGCATACCGAAGGTGCCGGACAGGCCGCAACAGCCCGCCTGCAGGTCGGCCACGGCAATCCCGAAATGCTCCTGCAAGAGACGCAGAGTCACCGTTTCCTCGCCCACGGCGCACAGATGGCACGGCAGGTGATAGACGAACTGCTCGCCGGGAACGCCAATCTCCTGATTGGCCTTCGCACGAGAGCCGCTCGGAGCAGCGGCGTTCCCGGGGGCCTTGAGCTTGCCCTGGGCGCGGAGGGCCGCGAGGTAATTCATCAGCTCGCTGGTGTTCTCGGAGACGAGGGACGCCGCCGCGCCGGCCACGTAATGGCGCAGCTCCTGCCTCAGACACAGAGCGGCGCTGGGCTCGGAGCAGACGATCTTATAACCCTGGCGCACCGCCTCGGCCAGATGCTTCACATTGTAGGACAGATCCGCGCGGGCCGTGCGGACATCGCCGTAGACGATGGCAGGCAACGGGGCCGGACGCTGCTCGGGCAGGATGACCTCCACGCCATTGTGGCGCAGGACGTCCACCACGGCAAAGCCCAGCTCGTGATCGTTGAAGTTGGCATACGTGTCCACGAAATACGCCACCTTGTCCACCGGCGCGGGCACCAGCCCCCGCGCAGCCAGGTACTTGCGTCCGGCCCGCAGGAACGAGCCGCGCTCGAAGCGGGGCATCCGGCGGTGGCGGTCGATTCCGGTGACTTCTTCCAGGGCCCATTGGGAGATGGGCAGGCGCATGACCATGCTGGAAAGAGGCGCGAAGGCGCTGCCCAGCCGGCTGAGATAGCGGTTGCGGCTCAGCGCGAATTCCGGGCGGCGCAGCCCCTGGCGCTGCACGTACTGGGCGCGGGCGGTCGCCATGAGCATCGAGACGTTGACCCCGGAGGGGCACTGCTGCTCGCACATCTTGCAGTTGACGCACAGGTCCAGGAACTTGCGGAATTCCGGCGACGCGAAGTCCTTCTCGTCGAGCTGGCCCGTCGTCCAGAAGTGGAGCAGATTGGCCTTGGCGCGGGAGCTGCCCAATTCCTCGCCCGTCGCCCGGAACACCGGACACATGCGCAGGGCCGGCTCGCGGCCAAGGCACAGCCCGCACCCGTAGCACTGCTCCAGCTCCAGCTCCAACTCGTCCTTGTGGAAGAGCATCTCCGACCGGGTCCGCTCGGGCAGGACGTGCCGCGCCCGCCGCAGGTCGCGGAACATGACGTCCGGGTCGTCGTTGAGGATCTTGCCGGGGTTCATCAGGCCGGCGGGATCGAAGATCTTCTTGATGCCCTGAAGGAGCCGGTAATACTCATCCCCGTACTGGCGGCGGACGAAGCCCGCCCGGATCAGGCCCACGCCGTGCTCGCCGCTGATGGTGCCGCCGAGCGACCAGGCCAGGGTGTAGACATCCTCGGCAATAGCGAGCATCTTCTCGCGGTCCTTGGGGTCGCCCAAGTCGATGTAGGGGCGGACGTGCAGCTCCCCGTCGCCGGCGTGGCCGAAGAAGCACATGGTGATGCCGTACTTCTTCTGGATTTCGTCCAGCCCCGCCAGGTAATCGGCCAGGCGCGTGTGGTCCACGCTGACGTCTTCCATGAACTCCGCCGGGTGCTGTCGGCGGCGCTTGCGGTACAGCAGCGGCCCGGCGTCCTTGCGGGATTTCCAGACGCGGGCCTGGGCCTTCGGGTCCAGGATGATCGTCCGGCCGGTCGCTCGCGTGCCGACCGCGCGGTCGGTCGCTTCGAGTTTCTCACGCACCGGGTCCTGCGAGTCGCCCACGTGCTCGATGAGTAGCACGGCCGCCGCCCCCGCGGGCAGAATATCGCGGTACTGCGGCAGTTGATCGATCGCCATATTGACCAGCGCCTGGTCCATCAGCTCGCACGCGGCGGGATCGGTCTTCATAATCGTCGGAACGGCCCGGGCCATGCTGTCGAGCGAATCGAACTCCAACTGCAGGAGCCCCTTGACCTTCGGCAGCGGCACGGTCCGCAGGGTGATGCTCGTAAAAACCGCCAGGGTCCCTTCCGAGCCGGCCAGCAGCCGCGCCAGGTCGATCGCGTTGCCCTGACAAACGCGGGCGATATTGTACCCGCAACGGTTCCGCGGCGTCGCGGGCAGGGCCTTGTCGATCACGGCCTTGCCGGCCGTCAGCAGCGACCAGCAGTCCCGGGCGATCGTGCCCACCCGGTCACCGGGCTCTTGCTTCACCTCCACACCATTACGAAACTCGGCAACGCTGCCGTCGGGGAGCACCGCTTCGACGCGTTCCACATAAGCGGCAATGTGGCCGTACTGCAGGGAGTGCGCCCCGGTGGCGTTGTTGCCCACGACGCCCCCTACCGTCGCCCGGTTCGCACTGGAAGGGTCCGGCCCAATCTTACGGCCCAGCTCCAGCAGGCGCTTGTTCACGTCGTCCAGCACGACACCAGGCTCGCAGGTGATCGTCTCACCGTCCACGTGGAGAATCCGCTTCATGTAGCGGGTCATGTCGAACACGATCCCACGGCACAAGGACTCCCCGGCCAGTCCGCTGCCCGCTCCCCGCGCCGCCACGGGCAGACCATTTTCGGCGGCATAGCGGACGACCGCGACGATGTCCTGCACATCGCGCGGCGCGACGACACACTGCGGCACGATCCGGTAGCTGCTGGCGTCGGTGCTGAACGCCGCACGGCGGATGATGTCCGCAAAGACATCTCCCTGGACGAGTGGGGCCAGATCGGCCGCGATCTGCGACGGTTCTCTTGCTGTCATAGTCAAGTTCTCAGTTCGCAGTTCTCAGTTCCCAGCCGGAGTGCAGCAGAGTCAGTTCCCGGTTCGCTGTCCACGGCCAACTGTCAACTGTGAACTATGCTCTTTTCTACTCCTCGAAATCCCGGGGCAAGAACTGGGCGGTTCCGGCCGAGCCGCTCATCCGCAGGACCGCCAGGTCATCCTCACTGACCTGCCCGTTGATGAACTGCTGCACCACCGGGTGCGGATGATTGCGAATGTAGTCGGCGTTCCCGTCGGCGATCACCTTGCCATTATGCAGCATGATGATGCGATCCGCCACCTTATAAGCGCTCTTCATGTCGTGCGTGACGACCACGGTCGTGATGCCCAGCTCCCGTTCGAGCTTGAGGATCAGCTCGCTGATGATGTCCGAGCGGATCGGATCGAGACCGGTGGTCGGCTCGTCGTACAGGATCACCTCGGGATTGAGGGCAATCGCCCGGGCCAGGGCGACGCGCTTGCGCTGCCCGCCCGAGAGCCGGGCGGGGTAGTAGTTCTGGAAGCCGTCCAAACCCACCATCGCCAGCTTGGCCTTGACGACATCCTCGAGCTCGCGGGAGCTCTTCACGCGGTAATGCTGCCGGATCGGGAACATGATGTTCTCCGCGACGGTCATGCTGTCGAAGAGCGCCCCTTCCTGGAAGAGGTAGCCGAAGCGGGTCCGCACCCGGGCCAACTCCCGCTCGCTCAGATCGTCGATCCTGCGGCCCTCGAAGCGCACCTGCCCTTCCGAGGGCCTCTGGAGCACGATGAAATGCTTGATCAGCACCGTCTTGCCGCAGCCGCTCGGACCGATCACAACCGTGGTCTTGCCCTTCTCGATGACCAGCGAGACGTCGTCGAGCACCAGCTTGGCCCCGAACCTCTTGGTCAGATGCTCGACCTCGATGATGCTCTCGGCGCGGGCGTCCGCCAATCCGTCGGTATGTTCATCCATCGTGCGCACCACTCGTTACTCACCCTACCAGGCTCTTGAGCGGCCAGAAGATCGCGTAGACGTTCTTGGAGACGACCGCCAGGGCGAAATCCAGGGCCAGGATCGAGATGAAGCTCGCGACGAAGGCGTCCGTACAGGCCTGGCCGACGCCCTGCGCCCCTTCCCGGCAGGTGAAGCCCTTGTAGCAACTGATGACGGCGATCGCGGCCCCGAAGAAGAAGCCCTTGACCACGCCGACGCCCACGTCCCAGAAATCCACGCCGTACGCGCTCAAGTCCCAGTAGGCCCGGCTGTTGATGCCGAATTGCAGAAAACTGACCAGCGCCCCGCCGATGACCCCCATGAGATCCGCGTAGATGATCAGCACGGGCGTCAGCAGGATGCAGGCCAGAAACCGCGGCGCGACGAGAAAGCGAATGGGGTCGGTCCCCATGCTGCGGACCGCGTCGATCTGCTCGGTGACGTTCATCGTGCCCAGCTCGGCCGTCAGGGCGCCGCCCACGCGTCCGGCCAGCATGACCGCCGCCAGCACCGGACCCAGTTCCTTGACCACCGAAAGGTTGATCAGTTGGCCCAGGTGCTCCTCCAGGCCCATCCCGGCCAACTGGTCATACGCCTGTACGGCCAGCGTCATGCCCACGAAAGCCCCGGTAATCATGATGACCGGAACGCTGCGGACCCCGATGATGTGCATCTGGGTCCAGACCAGCGGATAGGTCCGCCGGGAGGCACAACTGCGCAGCGACGTGAGCAGCGACCGCCAGGCAAACCGGCCGAAATGGCCGGCCTGAACGACGTCCTGAATGGCCCTGGCGCCAAGTGCTTCGATCATCGACATATTCCTACGAAGAATGGAATCATGGGCAGAATCGGCGGAAAACCACCGAGCCTCTACTGCTTTTCTAACCGGCCGACCCCCGCTTGTCAAGAACCGCCGTCCGCCCCGCAGGGCGAACGCATGGGGGCATGTTTATCCTTGAATGACCTGCGGAGAGTGCCCGGTTCGTGGTCCGCCGCTGTTTGGAGTTCCGCCTTATGACTTTTGACGAGCAAGTTCGGTAATGTGTAGGGTGGGGCTTGCCCCACCGCTTTCCTTGGGTCCGGCTTCCTGGTGGGGCAAGCCCCACCCTACAACCACACGTTGCCCGGCGCGAGGCACATCGGCGACACGACGGGTGCGGCGCGATTACCGGTCTTGTCCGTCAAAATTCATTAGGCGGGTCCAGACCGCGCAGCGGCTCAAGACTTTGCAGAGGTGGAAGGCAGCACTGTTCTGACCCGCGTAAACGCGGAACTCCAAACGGCCCCCGCGCCGAACGTGCAATTGCCCTGGTCCGCCCCACCGCCAGGACCCGATAATCGCTCCGCCCAGGCAATGCCCGGGGGCGATGCCCTGCCGGCGGGCGAGAAGAGAGCTGCTTCTCTCGCACTTTTCGGTCAACTGCCGCCCGGATTGTGCCGAAATACGGCCGGGACTATTGAGGTACTCCTATGGGCAACACTATCGAGAACAGGCACGAGCCGAGGCTGGCCTACCGCTGGCCGGTTTGGTTTGGCGAGGACGTCACCCGGGCCGTCTTTCCGGGCCTGATGGAGGATGTCTCCAGCGGCGGCCTGGCCTTCACCTGCCAGGCGGACCAAGGCCATCTCCGGCAGGGCCAGCAGCTCACGGTCCGGTTCAGCCTGCCGCGGTTCGACGGCCGGGACACCCAAGCGACCGTCGGCATCACCCGGACCGGCCACATCTGCTGGGCCGCACCCGCCGGCCCTGGCGCCTGGCGCATCGGCCTGCAATTCGATGTGCCCCTGTCCCTCAAACCCGCCGAAGAAGCCGCTCTCGCCACACTCTGCCCGAACGACGTCCCGTAGGATGGCCGGCGCCCGCCTTTTCGCCCGGCGCAGGACGTGCCCACACTTCGAAAGACCATCCCCCTCGGATTCTGGGTGGCATCGTCAAGCGGAGTCTTCGGAGCTTGGCGATGGCGGATAGGCAAACCATCGGCAAGCTGCCCTTGCCCTGCCACCCACCCGGAAAATCAACTGTCATGAAGCGCTACGGCCTTGCCGCTGCCACCCGTCGCTGGCTTCTCACACACCCTCTAAGAAACTGGCGGCTTGGGTGGGGTCCCCAAACGCGATGCATCGCGTTTGGGGGACCCGTGCCAAATCGGGGCGAGAGACATGCCTACGAGGCGTAGGCATGGCACCCCGGCATCTCTTCGTTCGTAGTGTGCCCGCAAGGGCATCTCTTGAAGAGAACGCCTTGCGGCGTCACTACGAACGGCTTGGACGCACCCATCCGCCAAGTCTGTTACCAGGTTCTGAACCAGGCCGAATTTCTCATCTGTCCCTGACAGGGACTTGGCCCTACTCCCCTATGATCTGGCAGACGACCGTGCGGGTGCGGGTCCGCGTGTCGAAATCGATCAGGATGATCTGCTGCCATGTCCCGAGCGTCAAC
>VGYL01000117.1 GCA_016872975.1 Planctomycetota bacterium | reverse complement strand
GCCCCACACCGGAGTCACCACACCCGCGCCCGCGACCGTGACGTCGGAGTTCTGCCCCAGGACGTCCTCAGAGAATGTCACGTCCAGTCGCCAGTTGAGGCCATCGGCGTTCAGTTCAAGCTCCATATCCAGGTCTTGGACTCGCGGGGCGGTGGTGTCAATGGCGAAGGAGGCGAGGAAGTCTCCGCCTGCGTCGCCGTCGCCGGAGGGGAATCCGGGCGCGCTGCCGGGCCATTCGCCATCGAGCCGATTGCCGAGCGGGTCGGCGATGACGTTCCCGCTGAGCCAGACCGCGTAGTCGCCCTCGGTCAAGGGGGCGGAAGGGGTGAACGTGCCGGTGTCGGTGACGGCATCGTAAGCGACCGTGCCCGACAGATAGACATCATCGGCCGTGCCCCAGATGTTGTCCTGGCCTCGGCCGCTGGACACCTTGAAGGTGTTCGCCGTGACGGTCGCAGGGTCCAGGTCGCTGTCGAAGGTGGCCACGATCGCGCTGGGGATAGTCGCCGGCCCCAGGACGGCTCCTGGATTGGGCGAGAGGGCGGTGACCTGCGGGCCGCCGGCGCGGGTCACGGTCGTCGTGGCATCGGCCGCGCCGGGCGCGGTCTCCGCATACCCGACGTTGTCACGCGCGACGCTGTAGAAGGCATACGAATGGCCCGCCGCGCCGGTGAAGGCCGCGGACGTGTCCGTCGTGTCGTCGAGCCAGAGCGCATAAGGCCCGCCGTCGGTGGCGCTGTAGAGGTCGTAGGCCGCGATCCCGGCCCCCGTGTCGCTCCCGCCCCAGTTCACCCAGAACATCGCCCTGGTCTGTGTGGCGGGCAGGGCCGCGACCGCGCTGGTCGGCGCGTCCACGTCAATCGTGTTCCGCGTTTCGTTGGTGTCTATGGGCGGGTTGACGTCGAAGACGATGCGGGCCTGGTTGGTGATCTCCGCACCGGTCGGCAGCCCCGCTTTGGGGCGGATGGTGTACGTGACAAAGCCTTCGCCCCGATGCGTATCGTCGTTGGGCGGCAGGAAGCCGGCCAAGGGGTCTTCGGGGAACTGGCCGGTGACCGGGTCTAGGGACTGCATCGTCCAGGTAATCTGGCCGGTGTCGGGGTCCAGAGCGACGTCCGCCCGGACAGGATTGGGGTCGGTGGGCACATTGACCTTACTGGAAAAGGACTGGAGACCTGGGGCGACGCGTATTGGAACGTTGTTGAAGCCGATCTCCTGAAGCTGGAAGGTGGTCCAGTCGAGTTGCGGGTCGAGTTGGTCCGTGACCCGCACCTCCTGGGCTGGGGCCGTGGCGGTGGCAACGTTCTCGAAGCGGATGGTGAAAAGGAGCGTGGTATCGCCGGTGATCCATCCCTGCTGCCCAAGTCCCACCGTGACCTTGTCGTTGGGGTCCTGGCTGCCTATCCCCCTATTGGTCCCTCCCTGGCCCGTCCCGTTGGAGGCGTCGTCGCCGGCGTGGTTGGTATCGCCGGGGGGCGGCGGCGGGGGCGGGGGTATTCTGCGCCCGCAGCGTTGCACCCCATCAACCAGCGCGGCCAAGGCAGCGCGGTGGCGCTTGATCTGGTCCATGTAGAGGAATTGGGCGGTGGAATAGGCAGAGAGGGCGTACTTAATATCCCCGCCGAACCGCTGGTCAACTTCCTTGACGTAATCGTAGACTTCCTTGCCGAGTTGGATGAACCCGACAATCTTGGCCGTCAGGTCGTTGCCTCCGATCTTGGCGGCCAGGGTGCCTTCCTTGGCCAGCCAGTTGGTGATCTTGTCGCCGGCGACGGCCACGGCGCTCCAAGAGGTGTTGAATTGGTTCAGTAGGAACCCCGCCTTCTGAAAGTCCCACATGACGACGGCTTGGCCTAAGTTGGTGAGGGTCCCCACGGCAAAGTCAATCAGGGGGCCCATTTCGTCGTAGGCCGCGACGACTTTCTGGCCCATCTCCAGTCCGGCCGCGTCATCGCCCCACTGGAGCGCGCTCAAGTTGGGCGCGGTCGGCTTCGCCCCCGTCAATTGGGCCACGTAAAGGCTGATCTTCAGGCCCAGTTCAGTGACCTTGGTCACATACCATCGCAGCGTCGCGTCCGCGATCTGGTGGACCGCCTCGTAGGCATCGAACCAGTTGCCGAACCTCTCACTTAAGTACTCCGCGCTTTCGATAGCGCCGTTGTAGGCCTCTCGAGCGTTCGCGCAATCGCTTCTCCCGCCTCCGGCAATGTAGTTCGACCAGATCGTGCGGTAACTGTACCGCCACACATCGCTATCCTGAGCGGCGCGTTCAGGCACGGGTATGGGTGTTAGAAGATCGGTCGGCATCGGGATGAGCGCGCGAGCTTCCTGGCTCTCGTGCGCTGGCAAGGCGTTGTCCGACGCACTCCTCAATGGGCCGAAATCCACGGGGGGCAACGTCTGGTCGGCCGTCACGGTGATGTTGACCCCCTGCGGGGGAAGCCCTGGGACGGTGAACTCGAGCCGGTACTGGCCGGCCGAGACCGGTCCGACCTCGTACTGGCCCGCGTGATCCGTGACCGTCTGTTGGAGACTCGTGCCGTCGGCAGCGGCAAGCAGCACCGCGACGCCGGGCAGGGCAGTTCCTTCGCTCTGAACCGCGCCCTCCAGGCTAAAGCCGGTGCGGTCCAGGATCACGTTGATCGTCTGCGGCACCCCGCCTGCGGGCGTTACGTTCGGGACGAGGACGGGCCGGCGGACCCCATCGGAGATCCAGACGTCATAGGCGCGCGCCGCCAGCGAGATGATCTCGAAGTTGCCGCGCTCGTCCGTAATGTCGGTCAGCGTGGTGCCGTCGGCCTCGTCGGTCATGGTGACCACGGCGCCTTGCACGGCCTGGCCCTGCTCGTCGCGAACCGTGCCCCGAATGGTCTGACCAGCCAGGAGCGAGACGTTGACGGACGCCGGCGCCGCGCCGACCGCCACGGTCTGGCGCTGGATCGCCAGCCCCTCTTTGAGCACGACGAGGAGGTAGTTGCCGGGGGCCAGGTGCTCGATCCGGGTCTGGCCCTCCGTGCTCGTGAAGCCTGTCAGCGAAGCGCCCAGCAGATCATTGACCGGCGCGACTGTGACGGCGGCGCCCCCCACTGCGGTCAGGCCTTGCGAGGGCGCATCAACCGTAATCGTCAGCGACGCCCCGGCCGGCACGATATCCGGCGCCGTCTGGTCGGGATCCACGCTCACCGCTATGCCCGATTGGACCTGGAACCCGATGGAGGCGCTGACCGCGGCAATGTCGTAGGCGCCTGCTTCGAGGATGTCGAAGTGGTAGCGGCCCTCGCGGTCGGTAGAGGTTCGCCCGATGAGCTCGTTCTCCCGGAGCAGGGCGACTTGGACGTCGGGCGCCGGCAGGCCATCGGCCTGGCGCACGAGCCCGCTGAGATCGCCAACGCGGTAGTTCACCGTGGTCGTGAAACGGTTCTGGGCCTGGTTCAACGTAAACTGCTGTTGGGCGAAGACCACCCCGCTCCGGTTCGCAACGGTCAGCAGGTAGGCGGCGTCGCTAAGGTCGCCGAACCGGAAGAGCCCGTCGGCCTGGGCCACGGAGGTCCGCTGCCATCCATCCTCCGCGCGCAACGTGACCACGCTGCCCGTAACGGCTCGGCCACCCGTTTCCTGGAGTGTGCCCGAGATCACGCCCGCGGCGCGAAGCGAAGCGTTGAGCGGCAGGTCTGCGCCCGCAGTGACCGTGGCGTTGGCCTGCGCGGGAAGGTAGCCGGTGGCATTGAACTCCACCAGGTAGGTCCCAGGGGCCAGGTCGTTGAGGGTGAACGCGCCGGTCTCGTCCGTACGCACGGTCTCGGAGGTGGGCCGCGCGGCGGTGACGGAAACGCGGGCGCCGGCGAGGACCTCGTTGGTCGCCGCATCTCGGATGACCCCCTGGATTCGGCCAGGAACGGTCAGGGCGACCTCAATGGTCTTCACCTCGGATGCGGCGACCGTCACACCGTCTGCCAGGCCCGCGCCGTACCCGGCCGCCGTGGCCACGATCTGGTAAGCGCCAGACGCTAGCCCCGTGAGTCGGAAGGAGCCATCGTCGCCGGCGACGATGGTCTGCACCGGCCCGCCCGCGATGGGCTGGGCCTGCACGGTCGCCCCACCCACCGCCCCGCCGGATGGGTTGCGCACCAGCCCCTCCACCGCCCCGCCGGACGAAAGCGAAAGGCTCAACGCCGTGGGCCGTCCCTCCTCCAGCGTCACCTCCCGAACATTGGGCACGACGTAGGAGGGCACCATGAAACTCACCAACACCGTCCCCCCACGGAGCCCGCCAATGCGGTATCGTCCCTCGTCATCGGTGGTGGCCAGGTAGGTGGTCCCTGTGGCGGCGTCGTCCACGTGAATCTGCACTCCCTCCAGCGGCTGATTGTCGGCCTCGCGGACGATCCGCCCGCTCAGTTCGTGCCCTGACGTGACCGACAGCTCCAGGCCCCTGAGGATCTGGCCCTGCGGCACGGTCACTTCGTTCGAAAGCCCAACCCAAGAGTCCTCAACTGCGATCCGGTAGGTGCCCGCTGGGACGCCCCAGAAGGCAAATTGGCCGTCGTACCAGGACCGGGTGACGAAGGGATCGCCCGTCATGGTATCGGTCAGGGTGATGACCTTGTTGGCGACGGGCCGACTGGCAGTGGTGTCGTAGGCCGCGCCGTATACCGTCCCGCCCTCCAGCGTCGGTTGGAGCCGGTTCAACATATACCCCAGAATGTCGCTGCTCGTCACAAGGTCCAGCCCCAGGGACCGGGCCTCGGCGGCGGCCTGGGCAG
The DNA here is from genome assembly GCA_016872975.1 of Planctomycetota bacterium. Classification (GTDB taxonomy): domain Bacteria; phylum Planctomycetota; class Phycisphaerae; order Sedimentisphaerales; family Anaerobacaceae; genus PLanc-01. The sequence goes on along the minus strand of VGYL01000117.1, from coordinate 7,553 downwards.
CCGCTTGGATGAATTGCCCATCGGTCGCCCCGACCTGAGCCACGAGGGCATCCCAGGCGGCATCCCACCACGGGGGTGGATCGCTGGGGCGAAGCTGGTTCCGTGCCCCGGCCCAGTCAATGGGATCGGTAGAAAGCGTGTTCTCCCAGTGCACGGTGTATTCCGATTCGTCGGCGGTGGCGACCGAGTGGAAGGGGATGCTGCTGCTTTCGCGTGGGCGGAGAAAACCGAGGGTCGGGCCAGTCGGCGGGATGGCGAGCACCTGGAGGAGGCTTGCGTCACTCTGGCGTTGATACCAGATGGGATTTCCGTTGGAATTGCGGATCGTCAACATGGTCGGACGCAGGTCGTTGCCGGGATTGGTGAATTGCACCAACCCGGTGAACTCTCGGCCGATCCGGGTTAGTTCTGGGAAGATCAAGCGCACCTGAATCGGCCCAGAGGTTTGGGCCTCGGTGACCTGCAACGCGCCGGCAAGCTGTTGTTCCTCGCTTCCCTGACGGCCAATCAAATCGTACAGGCCGGCGCGGACGCCGTCGAGCGCGAACGTGACCAGCGCGGCCGTCGAATCCAGCGCCACTGCCCTTTGCGCGTCCACCACGGCCTGACCACCGGCGCTACGCAACTGGGCCGCCAGCGTCGAATCAAAGCCGCTGCCCCGAAGGAGAAGGGTGGCCGTCCCGGCGTTGCCCGCGTGGTCCACATCTATGGACTGAAGACCGAAGCCCGCCGCCTGAACGGTCAGCGCATAGCCTAACTCGACTCCGGTGATAGACTCCGGGACGACCAGCAGGTAAACCGTCCTGGCTGCGTCGTGGGCCGGGAGGCCCAAGCTGGCATCCGGGCTGTTCCACTGCGAGCTGCGCAGGTCGAACGATTGCTCGGTGGGCATGGAACCAAAGCCGGCGTAGAGACGGCTTCGGCCGGTCGTGGCCGCGCCGTCGAGCGTGACGAGGATCTGCTCGCCGGCCGCTTGGCTCATCTTGAACCAGGCAGGGTGGCCCGCGGCGACGAAGTTGCTCTCGTAGGGCGTCCCGGTCGCCAGCGAGGGCACGCTCAGTTGCACACCGGACGACAGGGGACTGGCATTGTTGGTCCAGTTAGCGCCCTCAAAGACCTCGCCGCGGGAGTTGACGCGCACTTGCCAGCGCCAGGGGCCTTCCGTGCCGCCCGGAACGGCTACCGTGGCCTCAAAGTCGGCGGATTCGCCGGGGCCGAGGGTCGCGTTGGTTAGGGGCTCGCCCGCGGCGAGCCCGAAGACGCTCCGGGTCGGCGCGTCGGCCACCACGGTGATGGCGTTGTGCCAGGGACCCAACGCGACGCCGGTCCCCGTGTTGGTCACCCGCCAGCGCACGGTCGCTTCCTGACCGGCCTCCACTTGGCTGGGGCCGCTGACTGAGTTCACGATCAAGTCCACATCCGAGCCCGCGGTCTCGACGAATTCGTAAGCGCCCAGGTCGGGGAACGCTGCGTTCGCGTCGGGGAGGCCGGTGTTGGCCGTGCGGGGGTCATCGTAGCGCGGCGCGCCCATCCGGTCCGCGGCAGGGGCTACGCCCCCGTCCCCGGCGTCAATCGCTGGGGAGCGGTAGTTCAGCCGGTAGTCTCCCTTGTCGCGGTTCTTATACAGGGGATCGGCCGAGATAACGCCGTTGACGCCCACCACGGGGTCGGGTTGGCCGAACCAGTTGTGGAAGTCCGCGGTCCCGGAGTTCCAGACGTCGCTGTAACGGACATCGGCAGCATAGCTGCCCCAGTCCCAATCCACGCCATACTCAAGGCTATTGCTGATGATGCTATTGACCACGGTGGGCGTGCCGCCGTGCGCCAGGACGCCAATGCGGTTGTCGTCCATCGTGGAGTTCATGATGGTTGCTGGGGAGCCCCACGCCACGACGCCGCGGTCGTTGTGCAGGACGAGGCTGTTGCGAATGGTCGTGGTGCCGCCGCCCAGGATGCCGTCCTTGAGCGACTCGCTGACGACGCCGTTTTCGAACGTGATTGTGCCCAGGTTCTCCAACATGCCTCCGGCGCCCCAGACGCTCACGGTAGAATTCCCGCCGTAGAAGACCTCCGCATGGTTGAACAGCCCGGCGCCGCCGTCCACGCGGATTGAGCGCCAGTCGCCCGCCGAAGCCCGGGTGAGGTCCCCGTCCAGATTCGTGTCCCCGGCAAAGCGGTCGTCCTTGATGGAGGTGAAGATGATCGGCTGGGCCAGCGAGCTCTGGGCGCTCAACGTGGCGCCGGTTTGGACCGTCAGGCCCGCGCCCGCCTCGAACTTGACAATGGCCCCAGGGCTGATAATGAGCGTAGCCCCGGTGGGCACCACGACCTCACCGCTGACCCGGTGCAGGAACGTGCCCATCCAGGTTTCATCGCCCAAGAGCGTCCCGGTGTGTGTGGTCGCGATATACCGCAGTTCGGCATAGTCGTTGAGGTTCAGTTGGCCTGTGCCGAGTGCGCCGAGGCCCGCCCACTCGCCGGGCTGGGGCAAGGAGTTGTCGCCGTCGAGATTCGTGTCGCCGCCGGCCGTGTCGTCCGCCCACGCGGTCAGCACGATCGGCGCAGCCTCAGTGCCGAGGGCATCCAGGAACGCGCCGTCCGCCACGGTGATCCCCGTCTGCCACGCGAATTTGACGATCGCGCCCGGCGCGATCGTGAGCCGAGCTCCCGTGGCCACGGTCACGTCCTCTTCAACCATGTGAACCCGGTCTGCGGTCCATGTTTCGTCGCTGGCGATCTGGCCGCTGTGCCAGCCGAGGGCGTTGTTGACCGTCACGTGCAGGGTCCCTTCGACCAGAGCGGCACCACTGGCGTCCCGCACGATGCCGCGCAACTCGTACACGCCGTCAGGCGCGCTGGTGGTGTTCCAGTCGAGACTCCCGTTGGCCAAGAGACCCGTGCCGAGCGTCCGGACCGTCCCGGCCGAAGAGGCCAGGATATCCACCGTGACCGCGGCGGGGTCCAGGCCGAGGGACGACCAGGACAAGCGCTCGACCCCGTGGAAGAGTTGGTTCGCCATCCGGTTCCACAAAAGGAAGCGATCTGTGCTGGTGATGAACACCGAACCGTCCTGGCCGGTGCCGTAACCGCCCGTCCCACCTTGAGCGCTGACATTGTCCGCGGGCAAGGTCATAGAAGTCCAGTCATAGATCGCGACGCGGCCGCCGCTGCCGCTGCCGCCGTTGAGGTGGCCCGGGCCGCCGTTGGCCGCGATGGTCCCGCCGCCTGAGAGCGTGCCCACATTGAGCAGAAGGCCGCCGCCGCTCCCGCCCGGGGTATTCCAACCGCCGGCGCTGCCGTTGGCCAGGACCGCTCCGTCAATCACGGCCGCTCCCGCGGTGATGCGCGCCAGGCCGCCGCCGGAGCCGCCGGCGCCGCCGCCGGAGCCGACCTCATCGGGATTGCGGTAGTCCCCGTAGACGCGATTGGTCACATTCGCGTAGCCTGCCCAGTAGCCCATTCCGCCGATGCCACCGTAGCTTCCGCCCGAACCCCAGGTCGCCGCGCCCCTCGTCGTATTGCCCACCGTCCGCCCAGGCAGATAGCCCCGGCCGGATACGTCAATCCTCGAGGTCGCATCAATAGCCAGCGTTCCGTTTACAGATACGAGTAGGCTGTACTCCGTGTTTGCTGTCGTCGCCTGGTGCGTTAGGGTCGCGCCGTTCAGAAGCGACAGGTTGCTCACTTCCATCCGAAGCCCGGCATGGTCAGGCCAGGCCGTGACGGTCGAACCAGAGAGCACGAGATTCTCCGCTTGGAACACCGTGTCCGTCGAGAGTCCCAAGGGCGTGATCCCACCCCTTGCCATGGCCCCGTTGTCCAACCGCAGCAGGCCCTCTTGGCCCGTCTCCTTCAGGTACACTGTGCCGACCCCGCCCGCGTTCCCCCACCACGCGCTCCCCGAATACGCCGTCACACGCGTCAGATCAAACCCGCTCAGAGTATCATAGTACATCGCCACACGGCCTCCGCTCCCGCCGCCGGGATCCGCAATACCCGTTCCCCCGTTCGCCGAGATCGTCCCGCTCCCGGAGAGAGCGCCCACGTCCAGGAAAACTCCCCCGCCGCTTCCGCCCGAAGTATTCCATCCGCCCGCGCCGCCGTTGGCTGAGATCGAGCCGTCTATCTGCGCCGAACCCGCGGTGATCCTCACCAGTCCCCCGCCCACGTTGCCGTACCCGCCGCCCGAACCCAATTCATTCGGATTGGCGTAATCCCCATAGGTCTGATTCGGCGTCCCACCGCGCGCACCGGTCCCGCCCAAGCCCCCATAGCTGCCGCCCGCCTGACCGACTGCTGCGCCCTCGGTCGTGTTCCCTATCGTCCGCCCGGGCAGATACCCGCGCCCGGACACATCAATCTTCGAGCTCGAGTCAATGACCACCGATCCGTTTACAGATATCGCCAGGCTGTACTCCGTGTCCGCCGTCGTTGCTTGGTGCGTCAGGGTCGCGCCGTTCAGAAGCGACAGGTTGTTCACTTCCATCCGCAGCCCGGCATGGTCGGGCCAGGCCGTGACGGTGGATCCGGAGAGCACGAGATTCTCTGCTTGGAACACCGTGTCCGTCGCAAGTCCCAAGGGCGTGATCCCGCCCCTCGTCATGGCCCCGTTGTCCAACCGCAGCAGACCCTCTTGGCCCGTCTGCTTCAGGTACACCGTGCCGACCCCGCCCGCGTTCCCCCACAGCGCGCTCCCCGAATACGCGGTCACCCGCGTCAGGTCAAACCCGTTTAGCGTATCATAGTACACGGCCACCCGGCCTCCGCTTCCGCCCCCGGGATCCGCAGTACCCGTTCCCCCGTTCGCCGACATCGTCCCGCTCCCGGAGAGCGAGCCCACGTCCAGGAAAACTCCCCCGCCACTCCCGCCCGAAGTATTCCATCCGCCCGCGCCGCCGTTGGCTGAGATCGAGCCGTCTATCTGCGCCGAACCCGCGGTGATCCTCACAAGACCCCCGCCGGCGCCGCCGGACCCGCCGCCCGAACCCAATTCGTTCGGATTGGCGTAGTCCCCGTAGGTCTGATTCGGCGTCCCGCCGTAAGCACCAGTCCCGCCCAAGCCCGCGTAGCTGCCGCCCGCCTGGCCCGCGGCCGCGCCCTCGGTCGTGTTCCCTATCGTCCGCCCGGGCAGATAGCCCCGGCCCGAAGCGTTGATGTTCGCTCCCGCGTCAACCCAGAGGGTGTCGCGGATGGTCAGGTTCAGCGAGTATTCCGCGGTCTCGGTGGCGGGAGAATGCGTCAGCGTGGCCCCGCCGAGGACCTCGAGGCCGCCAAAGGCATGAGCGCCATCAATGGTCGCGGTGTTCCCGTAAATCACCAGGTTCCAGCCGTCATACTGCGTGTCCGTGGCCCCGAGGGTCATCCCGTTCGCGGCCAGCCGCGCCGTATACGCATCCTGAACCGCCTCCCCTGGCGTCCCGTCATGGTCCTGGTCCATCAGCGCGCCCGAGCCGTTGGCGATGTCCGGGCCGATGACCAGGGTGTACGCGTCCAGGCCCGTCAACCCGCTGAACTCCAATTCGTACTCGTCGGCCTCCACCTGGGTCAACGCAGACGGCGCGATGGGCCCGCCGGGGCCTGTGAACTGAACGTCGTCCACAGTGAACGAGCCGTCCTGCACGGCCTGGCTGAAGTGGACTTCGAGCGTGTCGAACGGACGGCCCGCATCGCCTGTGGGCACAACCTGCGTCAGCCAAAAACCGTCGGGCCCCGGCTCCGGTTGACGGCTGACGGACTTGGCGGCCGCCCGCAGCGCGAGGGTTTTCGCCTTGGCGCTCAACGGCGACACCCGCGCCTCGTCTGGGTCTCTCTGGCTGGCGCTTTCCACACTGGAATCGGGCTGAGTCGCGCGGAACGCCCGGTTCTGGAGTGCCTCGGCTTGCCGATGCACCCGTTCCGTCCAGAATGGGCCAAGGGCGCGTGCAGCGGCAAGCCGCTGCACTCCAAAGGGATGCGAAAGCGTTCCAAATCGTGAAAGGTTATCTAGGTCTCTCTGGCTGGCGGTCTCCACTCGCCAAGGCGCGTCTTCCACATTGGCCTCCGGCTCAGTCGCGCGCGGCGCGGGAGTGCCCGCAGGAGTGGACTCGGCCCGCACCACGGTCTCCTCAATCCCAGTCTCCGCTTGACCTGTCCCCTCGGAGGCCTCATCGTCCATCCGCCATCTGCCATCCGCTATCTGCCATTCGCCATCGGCCGCCGCTGCCGACTCGTCCCACGTGGCGAACGTCCGCATGAAGTCGCCCACGGCGTACGCCTCGGGGACGGGGAGCAGAGCCAAGACTTGGTCCAGTCGTGTGTCCTCGTTGCCTTGGACCTCAGCGGGCGCTTGCTCGCGCTCTCCATGCCTCCGCGGTGCATCGGACTCCGCAGCCTGAAGCTCAGAGGGCACGACCGGGGAGAAGGAGTCGGGGGATGACGGAATGGTTAATGGTTGATGGCTGATGGTTGATGGGCCCTGGGTTGTGGCGTCGTTCTCATTAACCATCAACCATGAACCATCAACCATCACCCCTGCCGATTCGTCCCCTGTCCACAGGAAAGGCACGTTCGAAAGGAGCGAACTCGGCGATACGCGCGGTTCAAGCTCATCAAGCCTCAGGCGCAAGACTCTCCTGCGGCAGCCCAACGACCTGGCAACGACACCCGACGTCCCATCTGTGGCTGAGCGTTGCATGACAATGCCTCCTTCTGTGCAGGTGTGGTCAAGTGGGTACGCATTGCTTCCCCGCCGGGCGCAACGGCAACTCGGGCATCAACACGCATCGGGACGAAGCTCATGACAAGGCCCTCGGCTAAGAGCGTCCCACGCGATTGGGATTGAACGACCGAAGCCTACCCTTTCCCCTCGGTGTTGTCAAGACCCAATTCGTTTCTGATGTTGCGGAAAGTCGTCGTGGGAGGGCGAGGCTCCTGCCGAGCCGCGTCCCTGTGCCCGGAACGGCTCAGCGGGAGCTTCGCCCTCCCTCTCTGTCGGTTTCCGCAACAGGAACTGATTCGTTTCTGTTGCGGATCCGCCGTCCGTAGCGCAGGCATCCTGCCTGCCCCGGTCTAGCTTGACAATGTTAGATTACGCCCTAATCACTTGCCAGCAGACGACTTGGGAGGGTGAGGCTCCTGCCGAATCCGCCGAGGCGGACTCAGCAGGAGCTTCGCCCTCCCGCCGAGGCGCTGCTGAAATCTAACATTGTCAATCTAGGAGTCTGTCCAAGTATTCACCGAATCTGTCGTAACTCCTTTATCTTCGTCAAAGACACCGACGGAAAATAAGGACTTACGCCGCAGACGGCGAATAAATGGACAGACTCCTAGGCAGGCTGGAAGCCTGCGCTACCCGGGACGGTCTGCGTCAACGAGCTTTCCGCAACAGGAACTGATTCGTTCATGTGAGAATCTTTGTGCGCTTGACATGAGAGCCCTCATCTGTTAGCGTTGGGCGCACTGCGCTTGGGTCGCCTCTGGAATCAAGCCAAAGCTACCAGGGCAACTGAAGGACCTTGACAATGGCGGAGTCCCCTCGACCCTACATGCCTGAGCCGTCACGCCAGAGCAAGAGA